>VHCM01000110.1 GCA_016871685.1 Verrucomicrobiota bacterium | reverse complement strand
AAGTCCCTTGCTGCAAAAGGCGTCAAAACCCTCTTCAATCTCATCGGCCCGCTGCTCAATCCCGCGAAACCCGATTTCCAACTCCTCGGAGTGTTCCGAAACGACCTTTGCCCATCGTTCGCAACCATTCTCCAACGCCTCGGCCGTCGCGGTGCCTGGATCGTTCATGGCAACACCGCCGATGGCAGCCCGGTCGATGAAGTCAGCCTCATGGGGCCGACCCGCATCTGCCGCATGCTGGAACTGGGAACGTCGGCAGAGGAAATCATCCACCCCCGGCAATTCGGCATGGAACCGGCCGACCCCGAGGCGCTGCGCGGCGGCGACGCCCGCACCAATGCGGAAATTCTCAAGGCGATTCTCTCGGGCAGTGAACGCGGACCCCGCCGCGACATCGTCCTGCTCAACGCTGCCGCCGCCATCACCTGCTGCAGGCTGGCCGACAACCTGGAACAGGGGATCGCCATCGCCCGGGACGCCATCGATAGCGGTGCGGCCGCCGATCGCCTGCGCCGACTCCAACAAGCCTCCGTCCAAAATGAATAAAAACGACAATAAAAAATGCGTTCGTTTTAATTTTTTGTCTCAACAGGTGATTTCGGGCGGGTCTTCGACTGGGCGATGATCGGGCTGATTTTTTTCACCGGCATCTGCCGAGCACTCTCCGTCGTCTGCCGAGCAGTTGAGACGAACGCACGAATGAACGGCGAACGAACGGCGATCAGCGACAGCACTTACGGGAAAACTGATAAAGGGTCTGTCCCTTTATCTGCAAGCTGCCGAAAAAGTCCTGATTTGATCAGGATCAATGGGCATTGGATCCCTCTGGTGCCACCACTGGGTAGGCAGCGGGGGGCAATCGGCAGAAGTTGCCTTGAGCTGATTTGCGCCAATAAAAGGTCTGTCCCTTTATCTGTGATGCGCCCTTGCCTGGATCATGGACGGCGGGTGTTTGGGTTCGGATTGGCGAGCGGGGGGGCACGCAAGCAGCCGGGCGGTGCGAAGCCGTTCGGCAGGGCCTCATGGCGACCCGTCGGGGCCCGTCTGGGCAGCATCCGGACTTTTTTTCTTTTCAAGGTATTTTTTTTTGACAGCATGAAGGGCTCTGCCTAATCTCCGCCCGCTCTTCCCCACAGCCTGTCAGGGCGCCGCGGTCAGTTGCCGGTTTTCCGGATCCGATCGCGGTGTTTTTGTCGGGTCCAAGGCGGCGCAATCCACCACATCGCTCGCGTAGCTCAGGGGTAGAGCGCATCCTTGGTAAGGATGAGGTCGGGGGTTCAATTCCCCCCGCGAGCTCCACGGCACCACCATCTCCAACACAAAGCAGAAACCAACACCACCATGGCAAAAGAAGCATTCCAGCGTAACAAACCGCACGTCAATATCGGCACCATCGGCCACGTCGACCACGGCAAGACCTCGCTCACCGCGGCGATCACCCTGACTCTCTCGGAGAAAGGGATGGCCCAGGCCAAGGCCTACGGTGAAATCGACGCAGCTCCCGAGGAGCGCGAGCGCGGCATCACCATCAACACCGCCCACGTCGAATACGAAACCGACAAGCGCCACTACGCGCACGTCGACTGTCCCGGCCACGCCGACTACGTGAAGAACATGATCACGGGTGCGGCGCAGATGGACGGTGGCATCCTGGTGGTGTCCGCCGCCGACGGCCCGATGCCGCAGACGCGCGAGCACATCCTGCTTGCCCGCCAGGTCGGCGTGCCGGCCCTCGTTGTTTTCCTCAACAAGGTGGACCTCGTGGATGATCCGGAGCTGCTCGACCTCGTTGAGATGGAGGTGCGCGACCTGCTCTCGTCCTACGAATTCCCCGGCGACGAAATCCCCATCGTCAAGGGTTCGGCCAAGGCGGTGCTCGATGGCGACGCGGCTCAAAAGGAGAACATCCTCAAGCTGATGGAGGCCGTTGACGCTTACATTCCCGAGCCGGAGCGTCCCATCGACAAGACCTTCCTGATGCCGATCGAGGACGTGTTCTCGATCGAAGGCCGCGGCACGGTCTGCACCGGCCGGGTCGAGCGCGGGATCGTCAAGAAGATGGAGGAAGTCGAAATCGTCGGTATCCGCGACACGCAGAAGACGACCGTCACCGACATCGAGATGTTCCGCAAGCTGCTCGACGAAGGGCGCGCTGGCGACAACGTCGGCCTCCTGCTCCGCGGCCTGAAAAAGACCGATGTCGAGCGCGGCCAGGTCATCGCCAAGCCCGGCACCGTGAAGCCGCACAAGAAGTTCAAGGGCGAGATTTACGTTCTCTCGAAGGAAGAGGGCGGACGCCACACCCCGTTCTTCTCGAACTACCGTCCGCAGTTCTACTTCCGGACGACCGACGTGACCGGCAGCATCAAGCTTCCCGACGGTGTTGAAATGGTCATGCCTGGCGACAACGTCAACCTCGAGGTCGACCTGATCACGCCGATCGCGATGGAGCAGACGATGCGCTTCGCGATCCGCGAGGGTGGCCGCACCGTGGGTGCCGGCCGCGTCAGCGAGATCCTCGATTGATCCTCGACCGCGCGGAGTCGAGGGGTTTCCGGTTCCGGCCGGGGTCTCTGGAATCCGCCCGCCACAGGAGCACTCCGGTTCCGGCCGGGTGCCCTTGATCCGGCTCCATACGGCAGTAGTTCAATTGGTAGAGCATCGGTCTCCAAAACCGAGTGTTGGGGGTTCGAGTCCCTCCTGCCGTGCCCCTCTTCCGACCCACCGATCCACCACCCACAGCACCATGTTTTCCAAACTCTCAGGCTTCCTCGGCGAGGTGAAAGGCGAGCTGCGCAAGGCGAGCTGGCCATGGGAATCCGACCCGAAGGTCAAGGGCCTGAGGAAATACAAGGAGCTGGTGGATTCCACCATCGTCGTGCTCGTCGCGATGGTGCTGCTCGCGGGATTCGTCCAGTTCTGGGATTTCCTGCACGTTCTGATCGTCGGCTTCTTCACCAACCTCGGCCGCTGATCTTCCACCAACACCGTTCCCGCCACCCCATCATTGAACTCCCTCATGTCTGAAACCGCCTCATTCCGCGATCAGTGGTACGTGGTCCAGGTGCTCTCCGGTCAGGAGGGCAGGGTCCGCGACCGCATCCTGCGCAATGCCGAGGCCGAGGGGATGACCGATGCCATTCGCGAGGTCCTGGTGCCCACCGAAATGGTGTCCGAGATCCGTCGCGGCAAAAAGACCGAGACCAAGCGGAAGTTCTTCCCCGGTTACATTATCGTGAACATGAACCTGACCCACCAAGACGGCAGTCTGGTGGAGAAGACCTGGTTCTTCATCAAGGAGATGGAAGGGGTGATTGGTTTCGCCGGCACCAAGGACCGGCCTGCGCCGATGCGCCAGCGCGAGGTCGATGCCCTGCTTTCCCAGATCAAGGAGCGGGAGGAAATCGTCCGCCCGGCGATCACGTTCGAAGTCGGCGACACCGTGAAGGTGGCCGACGGCCCGTTCCAAAGCCAGACGGGCGTGGTCGAGGAAATCGATCCCGAGCGCGGCAAGTTGCGGGTTTCCGTGACCATCTTCGGCCGCAACACGCCGGTCGAACTCGAATACTGGCAGGTCGAGCGCGGCTGATCCGGTTTTTCCTTCTTTTCCCGATTCCCAACCCCACCCTTTTCCCACACCACCATGGCCAAAGAAGTTGTCAAAGTCATCAAACTGCAGATCAACGCCGGAGCCGCCAATCCGTCGCCGCCCGTCGGGCCGGCGCTCGGTCAGGCCGGCGTGAACATCATGGCCTTCTGCAAGGAGTTCAACGCCGCGACGCAGAGCCAGAGCGGCGACGTGCTGCCGGTGGTGATCTCGGTGTACAAGGACAAGTCGTTCACCTTTGTGAGCAAGCGTCCGCCCGCGGGCAACCTGCTGAAGAAGGCCGCCGGCCTCGCATCAGGATCGAAGGAGCCCAACCGCAGCAAGGTCGGCAAAATCACCAAGGCCCAGCTGATGGAGGTGGTGAAGATCAAGATGCCCGACCTCAATACCCGCAACCCGGAAGCAGCCGCCCGCATCCTCGCGGGAACGGCCCGCCAGATGGGCCTCGAAATCGAGGGGATGTGACCTATCTCGCCGGATGTCCCGCAAGGGGCGTCCGGCACCCGCAGGAGGGTCCGGCATCCCGCCGGATCCGATCGCACTGCAACCACCAGAAATCATGGCCAAACACAGAAGCAAACGATACCAGAAGGCGGCGGCTCTCGTCCAACCGGGCAAGAACTACCCGCTCGCCGACGCCATCGGCACCGTGAAGCAATTCCCGGTACCGAAGTTCAATCCCACCGTCACGCTGTCGTTCCGACTCGGCGTGGATCCCCGCAAGAGCGACCAGATGGTCCGCGGCTCGGTCTCGCTGCCGCACGGCACCGGCCGCAACGTGCGCGTCGCCGTGTTCGCCCAAGGTGCCGCCGCCGAGGCCGCCAAGGCCGCTGGTGCCGAACACGTCGGCTACGAGGACCTGATCAAACGGGTGCTCGACGGATTCACCGACTTCGATTCTGCCATCGCCACTCCGGATGCGATGACCGAAGTGCGCAAGATCGCGCGCGTCCTCGGTCCGCGCGGCCTGATGCCCAACCCGAAGACCGGTACCGTCACCGACGACACCGCCAAGGCGGTCAAGGAGGTGAAGGCCGGCCGCGTCGACTACAAGCTCGACAAGAACGGCAACATCTCCGGCTCGATCGGCAAGCTCGACTTCAGCGCCGAACAACTCACGGAGAACGCCCGCGCGTTCATCGACAGCGTGGTGCGCGCCAAGCCCGCATCGGCCAAGGGCAACTACGTCCAAGCCGTCACCCTCGCGGCCTCCATGCTTCCGGGCGTGCCGCTCGAAGCCGCCGTCCACGCCAAAGCCGGAGCCTGAACCCGCACCGCCACCGCCATACCATGAATCCCGACAAACAGATCATCATCAGCGGACTGCTCGATCGCGTCAATGCGTCGCCCTACCTGATCGTCATTGATTACACCGGTCTCACCGTCCATCAGTTCGGCGAGCTGCGCAACCGGCTCGACGCCGGTGGCGCGCGCTGCGTCGTGGCCAAGAACACCTACATGCGCAAGGCGCTCGCCGAGGCGGGGCTTCCCGACATCGGCGCCGATCTCGTCGGCCAGACCGCCTTTGTCACCGGCGAGAGCGAGGTCTTCGCCGCGGCCAAGGCGATCAAGAACTTCGAAAAGGAGTTCAAGAAGCCGCAGATGAAGGTGGGCATCCTCGGCAACGCGGTGCTCGACGCCGCCAAGCTCCAGGCGATCGCCGACATCTCGTCGCGCGAGGCCGTGCTGTCGCAACTGCTCGGCACCATCCTCGAGCCCGCGTCGCGCATCGCGCGCGTCATCAGCAAGAAATACGAACTCAAACCCAACAGCGACGAGGCGCCCGCCGCCTCCGAATGAACCCTCTGAACGGATGACGTGGGCGGCTCCCGCCCGCGTCTGAACACCCAATGGTTCCTCGTCGGAGCGGCGGCCGCCGTTCTGAAATTTCCGGAGGCTCCGGAAGCGACGATACCGAACAAGGAGAACAACACCACATGGCAAACATCGACACACTCGTAGAAGAGCTCGGCAAGCTCACCGTTCTGGAAGCCGCCGATCTCGTGAAGAAACTGGAAGAAACCTGGGGCGTTTCCGCCGCCGCACCTGTGGCTGTCGCCGCAGGGCCGGCCGCCGGACCGGCCGAGGCCGCCGAGGAAAAGACCGAATTCGACGTCGTGCTCACCGACGCCGGAGGCAACAAGATCGCCGTCATCAAGGCGGTGCGCGAAGTTGCCCCGGGTTTGGGTCTGGCCGACGCCAAGAAGCTCGTCGAAAGCGCTCCGGCCAAGATCCTCGAAGGCGTTGCCAAGGATCCCGCCGAGACCGCCAAGAAGAAGCTCGAAGAGGCCGGCGCCAAGGTCGAACTCAAGTAATCCGCCAAGGAGGTTTCCCGGGGCGGAGCTCCGCTCCGGGAAGTCTCCCGCCGGAATCGCGGCGGCAGCCCGGGCATCCGGGTTTCCGCCACGCTTCCGGAAGCGACTCCATCAACCACGCACCCCGGCACGGACGAACGGTCCGCCGCCGGATCCACGACACGAGATCCGAACACCCCACCCCAACACCATGGCTGAACGTCTGTATTTCGGGAAATTCGAAGAGGTCATCGAGCCCCCCAACCTGATCGAGGTCCAGAGCCGCTCGTACGACGAGTTCCTCCAAAAGGACTTCCCCCACGCGGAGCGCACCGACACCGGC
>VHCM01000109.1 GCA_016871685.1 Verrucomicrobiota bacterium | reverse complement strand
GACCCCCTCCGCGATGCCCGATCTCGTTCGGTTTCTCGGCCGTTTTCATCCGCTGTTGCTGCATTTGCCGATCGGTGTGTTCGCCTGGATCGTGGTACAGGAACTGGTTGTGATCTTCCGCGGGCGGCGCGACGAGCCCACGCCTCTCGGCCCATTCCTGTTTGGCGCCGCATCCGCAGTGGTCGCCGCGACGGCAGGTTTTCTGCTTTATCTAGGCGAGGATTACGGTGGCGGGGATCTGATCGAGCGCCATCTATGGGGCGGAATCGCGTTTGCGATCGCTGCGATCGCGACGACATTGGTGAAGGCATGGAATGTCGCGCTCGGTCGCGGGGCATTTGCGGATCGTGCGTTGCTCGTTGTGGCGATGGGTGTGATGACCGTGGCAAGTCACGATGGCGCGTCGATCACGCACGGCAGCGACTACCTGACGCGTCATGCGCCCGCGCCGTTGCGCGCGCTGATGGGACTTCAAGAAGATGAGGAGTCGGTTGGCGTTGCGGGGTCGGCTGTGGATCCGGTGGTGTATGCCGCGATCATTGCGCCGGTTTTTGAAAAGCGTTGTGTGCAGTGTCACAAGGAAGGCAAGGCCAAGGGAGACCTGCGGACGGACCGCTTCGATCTGTTGATGGCCGGCGGCAAGGAGGGCCCGGCTCTTGTTGCCGGGGATGCGGCGGGCAGCCGGATCATCCAGCGGATCGAGCTGCCGGAAGACGATGAAGAGCACATGCCTCCCGAGGGGAAGCCGGACATCGAGGCGCACGAGTTGATCTTGCTGAAATGGTGGATCGACCAAGGCGCGGAAGAGACGAAGACCTTGTCGGCCATGACGCTGACCGACGAGGTGCGGGCCGCGCTGGCGAAGTGGGGTCCGTTGTCGCCGACCGCGTCGCCGCAACCGTCATCGTCATCGTTGTCGCCCGTGCCACCGGACGCGGCCTTAGTCGATATCGTGCGCCAACTGCAGGAACGCTTTCCCGCGGCGGTTTCCTTCGAGTCGGCGGGTTCGTCGGCGGTCGTGTTCAGTGCGGCGTCGCTGCGAAAGCGGTTCGACGATGCCTCATTGGAGCGGCTGGTGCCGCTGATGCCGCATTTGGTATCGCTCGATCTCACGGCCACCTCGGTGACCGACCGCGGGCTGGCTGTGCTGGCGTCCGCGAAGCAGCTGCGTCAGCTCAAGCTCGGCGAGACCACGATTGGCGACGAGGTGCTGCCGATGTTGTCCGCCTTGCCTTCGTTGCAATCGCTCAACCTCTACCGCACGCGGGTCACGTCGGCCGGAATCGACTCGTTGCAACACTGCGCGGCATTGTGTCATTTGTACCTGTGGGACACAGCGGTCGACGCGGATGCCCTCGAACGGTTGCGGCAGTTCTTGCCCAACTGCCGGATCCAGGCGCCCGCCGCACCCTGATGAACCCGGCATCGGCGGTTTTTTGCGGGTTGCGGGCGGGTCGGCGCGGTGTCAATCTGTCGCCGTCATGATGCATCTTTTCCGGATTCCGGTGCTGACCATCGCGCTCGCCTTTTGGGTTCACGCCCAAGAGGGAGGGGGGCAATCAGAGCCCGCCCCTTACAACAGCGTGCCGAAAGACCTGCTGGAGGATCCGCACGTGCGGGAGGAACTCGGGGTCAACGAGTTCACCGCCCCGTCGATCTCGAAGCTTTTCGACACACTGCATTTCCTGATGCCGTTACCGTTGTTGGAAAACGAACTCGCCTTGTCCGAGCGCATGCCGTTGGACCGCGCCGATTTGGCGATGGAATTGGGCTTTCTGATCGCCGAAGGGTTCCTGATCGTCCAGGCGGAGCAGCTCGACAAAGTCGAGGATCTTGCCAAGAGGCTCACTCGCTACGGCAAGGCGCTCGGTGCGGGTGACCGGGTGAACCGTCATGCCGCCAGTCTGTTGGAGAGCGCACGCAACAAGGATGTCGCCGCGCTCAAGAAAGAGTTGTCCTCGACGCAGCGTGATGTCGAAGAAGAGCTGGTGACGTTGCGCGATGCCGACCTCGCGCACTTGATTTCGCTGGGTGGATGGATCCGCGCGCTGGTAGTGGCGACTCAGGCGGTGGAGAAGCAGTTCACCGTTGAGCGCGCACGCAAGGTGATGCGCGAGGACATCGCCGACTACTACACGGAATCGGTGGCCGGGCTCGAGCCGAGGATTTCCGAGCGGCCGAACTACCTGCGGATCCGCGACCTCCTCGCCGGTTTGCGCAACGAGATGGCGATCGCGGACGGCGCCGAACCGACAAAGGAGTTGATCGGGGAATTGCATGCCAAGGCCCGCGAGCTATCCGAACTCGCACTGCAACGGAAACAATGAACGCATTCGTGAATGCCAATGTCGCGGTGCTTGGCCTGGGCATCATCGGATCGCGCGCGTATGGGCGGCTGAGGGACGCCGGTGTCGCAACGAGCTGTTGGAACCGGACCCCGAAACATCTCCCCGGTGAAGTCGCGTCACCCGAAGACGCCGTGCGCGAGGCGGGAATCATCGCGTTGTATCTCAAGGACGCTCCTGCGCTTCGCGAGGTGATCGGCCGCATCCGCGGATTGCTCGCGCTAGGCCACGTGGTCGTCCAGCATTCGACAGTCGATCTGGAGACGACGCGCTGGTTGGATGGCGTCTGCGCCGATGTCGGCTGCGGGTTTCTCGACGCGCCATTCACCGGCAGCAAACTCGCGGCGCAGAACGGTCAGCTGGTGTACTACATCGGCGGTGATCCCGCGCTTGCCGCCGCACTCGACCCGGTCCTCGCGCACACCAGCCGTCTGCGCCTGCCCTGCGGCGCGGCGGGCGCGGCGACGGTGGTCAAGCTCGTCACCAACCTGGTTTCGGCCTGCACCGTGCAGGCGTTGGCCGAGGCGCTGGGCATCGCCGCGCGCCACGGAGTGGACGGCGATTGCCTGAAGCGCGCGGTTGCCGAGAATGCGAGCGGGTCACCACTCGCCGCGATGAAGCTTGCGGCGATGATCCAGGGCGACTTCGAGACGCATTTCTCGTTGGGGAACATGACCAAGGACGCGCGCTACGCGCTGCAGCTGGCGAACGACGCGGACCTCGATGTCCCGGCCATTGAATCCGTGCTGCAGCGGATGAATGCGCTTTGTCACTCCGGCTTTGCCGATCTTGATTACGCGGCATTGTTCAAAGCCTATCCACCGACCGCCTGAGCCGATGTTCCGGATCGAATCGGGCACCCGGACTATTCTGGAATGCCGCGGGCCTGATGCCCGGCGGTTTCTCAACGGCCAGGTCACCCAGGACGTCGGCATGGTGGCCGACGGTGATCTCACGCTGCCCGCCTGCGTGACCGATGCCAAAGGTCGCCTGCAATTCCGTGTGTGGATCACAGCGCTCTCGCCCGAGTGTTTTCTCATCGATGCACCCGCGGATCCGGATGGAACTCTCGAATCGCGGCTGACGAGGTATCTGATCGCCGACGATGTGGAATTCACCGATCACTCCGGTGATTGGCGGATCATTCATTTCACGAACGATGCCGGGCCGGCACCCAATGGAGTGCTCGTGCGTCGAAGCACCCGGTTTTCGGCATCCGGCGTCGATTGGTGGATTCCGCGCGGCTTTGTGCCGACCGCGGATTTGCCCGGTGCCGCGCTTGAGGGCGACGCCCTCGAGGACTACCGGATCCGCCATGGGATTCCGATCGAGGACAGGGAGCTTATTGACGGCGTGCTGCCGCCCGAGGCCGGATTGGATGCCAGCGACATCTCGTACTCCAAGGGATGCTACATCGGCCAAGAGGTGATCTCGCGGATCAAATCCGCGGGCAAGGTGAACCAGCGACTGGTGCGAATGACGCTCGATGCGGGCGTCGAGCCGGCGTCGATGGAGATGATCGATGCTGCCGGTCGGTCGGCGGGGCACATCACCAGCCTGTCGCCGCTGGCGCATGACGGTCTGCGCCACTTGCTTGCCTATCGCAAGCGGAGCGCGGAAGGGGAGTTGATGGTGTGTGGAGCGGATGGGGAGCGGCATCCGCTGCATCTTGCCGACTGAGCGTCGCCGAGGTGCGATTCGCCTTGCGGGCAATGGCGGGCAGTGGCCAGCATCGGGCGTGAACGACGATCTGCAGACGCTGTTTTCCTTCCTGCGCTTTCCCAGTGTGTCAACCGACTCGAGACACAAGGGTGATGTCCGCGCCTGCGCCGGATGGCTGGCGGATCTGTTGAATTCGAGCGGACTTTCCGCGGTGATTCACGAGACGCCGGGCCACCCGGTGATCGTCGCAAAGAACCTGCATCGCGCGGACCGCCGCACGGTGATGATCTACGGCCACTACGACGTGCAGCCGGCGGACCCGCTTCATCTCTGGACCACGCCGCCGTTCGAGCCGCAGATCCGGGACGGCCGGGTTTACGCCCGCGGTGCGGCCGACAACAAGGGGCAGATGCTCGCGCACGTGCTGGGTGCGGCAAAGACCCTTGCCGGCAGCGGCGATCTGCCGGTGAACCTCGTGTTCCTCTTCGAAGGCGAGGAGGAAATCGGCAGCCCTAACCTCGGGCCATTTTTGGCGGAGCATGCCGCATCGCTCAAAGCCGACATGATTGCGATCTCCGACAGCGGCATGGTGGCACCCGGCGTGCCCACGCTCGGCTATGGTCTGCGCGGCATCGCCTGCTGCGAAGTGATCGTGCGCGGACCGAAGGGCGACCTTCATTCCGGCGTGTTTGGCGGTGCGGTGGCCAATCCAGCGACCGCGATCGCGCGTCTGGTGGCGACGCTGCACGACGCCGACGGTCGGATCGCGGTGGACGGGTTTTACAACGACGTACGTCCGTTGGAATCGTGGGAGCGCGAGGCCTGGGCTGAAGTGCCGGGCATGAGTGATGTCGACATCGCGAAGATCACCGGCGCGCCCGCGTTGTTCGGCGAGCCGGGATTCACGTCGGCCGAGCGCATTTGGGCGAGGCCCACCGCGGAGATCAACGGCATCGGCGGCGGCTACCAAGGTGAGGGATCCAAAACCGTGCTGCCCGCCGAGGCGTTCGCCAAGTTGTCGTTCCGTCTCGTGCCCGACCAGGATCCCGAGGACATTCTCGCGAAGGTGCGCGACCACCTGGTTCGCCACGCACCGCGAGGGGTCGAGGTCGAGGTGTTGCCCGGTCATCATGGCAAACCATACGTCGCCGACCCGGGATCGGCTTTCGGCACCGCGGCCAGCGTGGCCTTGAGCCGTGCCTTCGGTGCCGATCCGGTCCGCATCCGCGAAGGTGGCAGCATCCCGATCGTTCGCACGCTCAGCGAGACGCTGGGTGCGGACACGTTGCTGCTTGGCCTGGCCTTGTCCGATTCGCAAGTCCACGCGCCCGACGAGAATTTTCCGGTCGCCCACTTCGAGGGTGGCATCCGCATGCAGCAAGCGCTTCTCGAAGAGCTTGCCAGATGAGTTCCGGTCCTCCCATGTCCTCGTCCCATCCGCACACCGATTTCATCCGCGAGATCATCGCCGACGACCTCGCGGCAGGCCGTCACGCGACGACGATCACCCGCTTTCCGCCGGAGCCGAACGGCTACCTGCACATCGGCCATGCCAAATCGATCTGCCTGAATTTCGGGATCGCCCTGGAGAACGCGGTCGGTGGCGCACGCTGCCATCTGCGCTTCGACGACACCAATCCGGAAAAAGAGGAGACCGAGTACGTCGAGAGCATCAAGGAGGACGTCCGCTGGCTTGGCTTCGACTGGGGGACGCATCTGTACTTTGCCAGTGACTACTTCGAATTCTTCCATGACTGCGCGGTGCATCTGATCCGCGAGGGCAAGGCCTATGTCGATGATGATCCGGTCGAGGAAATCCGGGCGAAGCGGGGCAATGTCACGACGCCGGGAACTGATTCGCCGTGGCGTGAGCGATCTGTGAATGAAAACCTGGAGTTGTTCGCGCGGATGAGGGCGGGGGAGTTCGCCGACGGTGAGCGCGTCCTGCGGGCCAAAATCGACATGGCCTCGCCGAACATGAACCTGCGTGATCCGGTGATCTACCGGATCATGCACGCCAGGCACCACAACACCGGGGACGCCTGGTGCATATACCCGATGTACGATTTCGCGCATCCGCTCGAAGACGCGCTCGAGCACATCACGCATTCGCTATGCACCCTCGAATTCGAGAACCACCGGCCGCTTTACGACTGGTTCATCGCGAATTGCCCGGTGCCGCACCGGCCACGCCAGATCGAATTCGCGCGGCTCAACCTCTCCTACACGGTGATGAGCAAGCGCAAGCTGCTGCAGCTCGTCCAGGAAGGCCGCGTCTCGGGCTGGGA
>VHCM01000108.1 GCA_016871685.1 Verrucomicrobiota bacterium | reverse complement strand
GGCGGATCGAGAAAGCTCTCGTGATTGGCAGCGATGAGAACGGGTCCGTCAGTGACGAGGTGCTCGCGCCCGATGATCCGGCAACCGAACAAGCTGCGGTAGGCGCAGCGGAAGGTCATCCACGAAACCCAGTAAACCCAGTTCATCATCGGACGTGGCGGCATGAAGGGAAGAAATCAATCCGGCACGGGAAATCCCTGTCGGCGAAGAATCGCCACCGCGGCATCCACCGCCGCATCGATGTCCAGATCGGTGGTGTCGAGCACCACGGCGCCGGGTGCGACAACCAGCGGAGCCGTGGCACGCGCGCTGTCGAGCGCGTCGCGGCGAGCGATCGAATCGACCTGACCCTCGTCGCCGCGCCGGGCGGCGCGCACATGCTCCGCGGCGTCCACGTAAATTTTGAACGGCGTCTCGGGAAACACGACCGAGCCGATGTCGCGGCCCTCCATGACGATGCTCGAGCGGTCGAGATAGCCGCGCTGCAGGCCGATGAGCTTGCGCCGCACCCCGGGAATCGCGGCGACAGCAGAGACGTTCGCATTCACCTCCTCGCCACGCAGTTGCTCTCCGGGATCCACACCGTCGATGGTGATGGTCGATCCAATGCCGTCGTCGCCACAGCGGATCGAGATGCGATCGAGCATGGCAACGACTCCCGCGGCATCGTGAGGATCGATTCCCTCGCGCAGGGTCTTCCAAGTGATCGCGCGGTACATCGCACCCGAGTTCACCATGATGAGGCCGAGCTTTCCGGCGAGTCGCTTGGCGAGCGTGCTTTTGCCGGATGCGGCGGGCCCATCAATGGCGATGGCATGGTGGAGGGATGGATCGGATCCGGAAGTCACGCGGCAGGGATTGGGTTCAACTGGAAGTCCGCCGGATCCGAGCATCCGCGGAGCACGGCGTCGAGATGGCGGGCGAAGCCCGGATACGAGGTGTCCACGCATGCCGTGTCAAGGATGCGTGTCGACCCTTGGGCAGACAACCCCGCGATCGCGAAGGCCATGGCGATCCGGTGATCACCAAAGCTCGGGAGTTCCGCACCGAGCAGAGTGCGGCCACCGATGATTTCCATGCCGTCGTCGAATTCATCGACCGCACAGCCCATCGCGCGCAGGTTGGCGGCAACACTGCGGATGCGGTCGCTCTCCTTGACGCGCAATTCCGCGGCATTGCGGATCGTGGTGCGCCCGGTGGCCGATGCCGCGGCCACGGCAATTGCCGGAATCTCGTCGATCAGATTCGGGATCTCGTATTTCAGGACGTCGGTGCCGTGGAGCGCGGCACCTTCGACAACCACCTCGCCGATCGGCTCGCCATCGGGATGCGTGGTGATCACTTCGACCCGCGCGCCCATGCGTCGGAGCACGTCGAGCACCGCGGTGCGGGTGGGATTGAGGCCAACATCGCGGATGACGACGCGCGAACCCGGCATCATCGCGGCGGCGACGAACCAGAACGCCGCGCTTGAAAGATCGCCCGGCACGGTGAAATCGCAGGCCATGGGCAACGATCCGCCGTCGATTGAGATTTCATTGCCGTTGACGCGCACCGCGACACCGAACGCACCGAGAAGGCGCTCGGTGTGGTCTCGCGTCGTCGCGGGTTGCACGACGGTGGTTTCACCATCAGCACTCATTCCCGCGAGCAACAGCGCGCTTTTGACCTGGGCGCTGGCGACGGTCATCCGGTGACGCATCGCCTTGAGCGCGGCCGGTCGGATCCGCAGCGGCGCGCAACCCGGCGATTCACCGAGCGCATCCATCTGTGCACCCATGGCCCGCATCGGCTCGATCACCCGTCCCATCGGTCGCGACGAAAGCGAGGCGTCGCCGTGCAGCGACGACTCGAACGGACAGCCTGCAAGCAACCCGGCCAGCAGACGCATCGCCGTGCCGGAGTTGCCGCAATCGATCGATGATTGCGGCGCGCGCAGCTGCATCGCCGTGCCGCTGACGCGCAACGCCACCGGTCCGTGGCCCGGCAATTCCTCGAGCGGATCGATCCGTGCGCCGAGCGCCCGCATCGCGGCGAGGGTGTACAGACAATCGGCGCTCGGCAGGAAATTGCGGATCGTCGATTCGCCGCGCGCGATGCCCGCAAGGATCGCCGCACGATGTGAAATGCTCTTGTCACCCGGCACCGAAAACCGGGCGCGCAAAGCGGATACGGGCTGCACCAGGAATTCCTGCATGATGGGGCGCGCGTTGGTATCAGGCACCGGCCATGCGGTCACGCCGATGTTTCGCCAGCTCCAGCCACGATTGCATTTCGGCCCGGTCGCCCGCTTCCAAAAGGTCCTGTAGAACCCGCAATTCCCCCGACATGGCGGCGATCCAGGGCAGCAACGCGTCACGATTTTCGATCAGGATTTCCGACCACATCGACGGATTGCCCGCGGCGACGCGCGTGCTGTCGCGCAGTCCTCCGGCACCAAAACGTCCGAGCGCCGGATCCTCGAGCGCCACCCGCGCCAGCGCCGAGGCGACGGCATGTGGCAGGTGGCTGATCCGAGAGACCAGCGCGTCGTGCTCGTTCACGGTCGTCCAATGCGTGCGGCAGCCGACCCTTTGCCACATCTGTTCGAGCATCGTGCGATCCGCGGAAGCGACATCACCATCCGACGTGAGGAGACAAGCGGCCCCGCAAAACAAGCCGGCCGATGCCGCGGCGATGCCACCGCGCTCGGAGCCCGCCATCGGATGACTTCCGAGAAACCGCAGCGCGCGCCCCGCCAGCAGTGGCGGCAGATCCCGATGCGGCGCGCCTTTCACACTGCCGACGTCGGTGATCAGGCAGGAATCAGGCAACCCCGCATCCATCGCCTGCGCAAGCAGTCCGGACATCGCACCAACCGGCACGGCAAGCACCGTGATTCGCGCGCCCGCCACCGCCTGACCAAGTGTGCCGCAAACACCGACGATGCCAAGGTCGCGCGCAACCTCAAGCGCGGACGGATCGCGATCCCACACGCGCACATCACCAGCACCAGCTTTGCCCAACGCCAATGCCAGCGATCCGCCGATCAGGCCGACTCCCAGAATCGCGATCGGTGGATCGTCGGCATGCATGGCGTCGAAATACCGGACCCGCGAATCCGGATCCGGTGGTCCATCGATGGAATTCCCGCTTCCGGCAACTCAGGGAACGCGGAAATATTTTTTATCGGCGGCGGGAAACGTCGGATCCTGCACGAGCGTGCCGCTTGGGATGTCGCGCACGTCGACCACCTTGTTGTTGTATGGACTGAAGACGAAACCATCCTTGCCGGGAACCTTCGCCGCATAGGGATACTCCGGCTTGGTGGTCGCGGCGGGCTTCGGCGTGGTCGGCGCAGTTGTCTTGGTCACTGGCGAAGTGGCAGTGGAAGATGGAGTGGTCGGCGTGGTCGCACCCGGGGTTTCAGGTCCGGTCTTCGCCTCGCGCGTCGTGACGGTTTCCTCCTGCTTCGGCTTTGCCGACTGCTCGGTCTTGGGCTGCGGCGTTTTCTTGGGCTGGGTTCGCCGGGCATGCTCTTCGTAAGGATAGCAAGAGGCGAGCAATCCGCAGAGCAACGCGGCAGGTCCGATGGCGAGGCGCAGGTTCATAGCGTGGGAAATGTGGCAACCAGCATGGACGATTCCGGCGTTTCGTCAAGCAGGCCTCCCGATCCGCGGAACTCTCATCACGGAAATTCGGCAGGTCTGCCGGTTCCGGGCGGCCGCAACCGCCGTTCCCAAGCTTGCGAGTCCGTACGCCACCCCCTATCCAAAGGCGTGGCCGACAGGAACATCGTCTATTTCGACCTCGAGACCCAGCGGAGCTTCAACGACGTCGGCGGCTACGCCCACAAGGACCGGATGGGCGTGTCGGTGGCCGTCACCTACAGCACCCGGCGCGGGACTTACGAGATCTATGCAGAAAAGGACCTGCACGCACTCGGCGAGGAACTCGTGCGCGCCGATCTGGTGGTCGGATGGAATCACCTGCAATTCGACTATCCGGTGCTCCAGCCCCATGTGTTCCACACACTCGCCGATCAAACCCTGAACCTCGACATGATGCTCGATCTCGAAGCGCGGCTCGGATTCCGACTCAAGCTCGATGTCGTGGCATCGGCCACGCTCGGCACCGGCAAGACCGCGGGCGGACTCGATGCGCTCCGATGGTGGCAGGAACACCAACGCAGCGGTGAGTTTGAGCCCCTTGGCCGAATCGCTGAATACTGCGCCTGTGATGTCAAGGTCACCCGCCTCGTCCACGAACACGCGCTCGCCCACGGCCACCTCCGATACGAGGACCGCAACGGTGCCATCGCCACCGTCGAGGTCGATTGGACCTGATCCGCCTGCTTCACCCCTTGCGCCACGAAAAGGTCCGGGCTTTCATTCATCGCACTCCGTCCATGCCCGCCGTCATCGTCAGATTCAAATCCGCCGCTCTCTGTTGCACCGCGATGCTGACGCTCGGTTCGTGCGCGACGATACGCCAGTGGTTCGCTCGCGAAACACCGGGTGCCCCTGCTCATCCGCCCACCGCGCCCAACGCGGCGGCTCCGGTGGTTGACCCATCCGCTGCCCAATCTCCAGCAACTCCTGACGACGGATTCCGCCTGCCCGATCTGCTGGCAATGCCGACGGAATCCGAATTCAAGGCCACCGTCGCCACTCCCCCACCACCCGGATCGGGTACGGTCACCGCCCGCCCGCCCGCAGCATCAGCGGAAACATCGGAAACCTCCACCACTCCGCCCCCACCGGAAAGCCCGCCGCCTGCGGGACAATGAGTGGCGTGCTCATTTGCGGTTGAATCGCGCGATCTCGCGCTGCGCCTCGCGCAACTCGACTCGCTTCTTTAGATCCTGGCGCTGGTCCGAATGGGTCTTCCCCTTGCCCACGCCGATCTCCACTTTCACACGGCGGTTTTTCCAATACATCCGCAACAAAGGCAGCGTGCACCCTTTAATCGCGCTGGCCGCCTCCAATTTGAGAATCTCGCGCTTGTGCAGCAGCAGACGCCGCGGTCGTTTCGGCACATGCTGGAACCACTCGCCCGCCGTCTGCCACGGCTGGATGTCGCAGCCGTAGAGCATCACCTGACCACCATCGACGCGTGCAAACGCATCGGAAACATTCACCTTGCCCGCACGCACCGACTTCACTTCGGTGCCTTTCAACTCAATCCCCGCCTCATAGCGCTCGAGGATGTGAAAATCGCGTCCGGCCTTGCGGTTGGTGGCGATGTCCGCGCTCATGACGATGGGCCGGTGCTGCGGCCCGGATGCCGCTGCCGCGCTCAGGCCTCGGCGCGCTCTTTGTCGATCAGCCGGATCTTGCCTTCGATGAGCTCGGTCAACGCAATGTCCGCAACACCCATGCTCGGGCGAACGGGAACCAACGGCGAACGGCCGCTGTTGAGTTGCCTCACACGCTGGGAGACAAGGTTGATGAGAACAAGTGGATCGGTGACGATTTCGGAGGCCTTGTCGAGGAGGTCGCTTTTCATGGGAGAACCTGGAAACCGGGAATGGGGCTTGGCCTCCTCGAACGGAATGACGTTTTCGGGAAGCATGACGGCCGGTTCGCTCGGTGGAGTGGTGGATCCCGGTGGTGCCCGCCGGGCCGGGAGTCGAAACTCATTTTACACCATCTGACAAGTCCAAACTAGGGAAATCGACCATACGAAAAAATACCTAGAATGACCCAGTCTCCCGGATCGCCGGATCCGTGGGGCGCGCGCACTCACGGCAACAGGTCGATCCCAAAACGCCGCAACACCCGGACCAGCACCCAAAACAATCCCGCGGTGAGCAGGCAGTTGGCCGCCAAGGAAGGCCAGAATCCCCAACCTTGGCGCAGCATCCACGGCAGGGCGAGAAACATCGGCAGGGTCGGCAGCACGAACCAGAACGTGCCCTCGGCGTGATTTGCGATTCGCTGGGAACCTTGCCCAGCCTGATGCATCCAGACCATTGCCACGAGCGACGTCAGCGGCAGGGCGATCAGCAGCGCCGACAACCGGTCACTGAAGCACTGGATTTTGTTGACCACCACGATCACCGCCGCCCTGAGCAGCAGCTTCACAAGATCCTGGGGTGTGATGCTCGGGACCTGGGACCAAGCGATTTTCGACATGGACATCAACACGGCGAAAGAAATCGGCACGATTGTGACGTAGGCCCCTCCCGAACATCAAGTCCGAGCACATCACATCAAGCACGACCCGCCCCGCGCGCCCCAACTGCCACCACCACGACGGTCCCATCCCAACGGCCCGCCGACTCCACATAGGGACAGACAATTTGTGTTGTTTTTCCTTGCGGTGGGCACTGTCGTCGGGCAGCCT
>VHCM01000107.1 GCA_016871685.1 Verrucomicrobiota bacterium | reverse complement strand
TTGGAACTTCGCCTGGTCGCCGTTGTACAACTCGCGGATCTGGCGCTTGACCTCCTCCTCGACCGAGCTCGACCTCATTTCCGCGCCGAGTTGCTTGAATTCGTCGAGAATGATCCGCCGGTCGATCAGCTCCTGCAGCACCCCGTCCCTGGCCTTGACCAACTCGGCCTCGAACTGCGCGCCGCGCCGCGGGTATTGGGCCGCCAACTGCGCACGGATCGGCACGAGCATGATCGCCACTTGGTTGCGGGTGATCACCTTGCCGTTCACCTTGGCGGCGATGCCGTTAATTTCAATCGGCTGGGCACCCGCATGCGGCAACCCGACCGCGGCAATCGAAAGAACCGCCGCAGCAGCCATCGGGCACAAGAACCGTTTCCGCAGGGAATGACGTGGCATGCTCGTGAGCGCAAGTGTCCCATCGGAATCCGGGTTGGCAAGCAGGGAAACACACCGCCATCCGGCGATTCCAGCGGATTCGGCCGCACGGATGGTGCCGCGCATTGACAGGCCCGCGGCCCCGCCCGCAGAGTGGCGCGCAGATGGCCGATCTCAAACGCACCCCGCTCGAAAGCGCCCACACCGCCCTGGGAGCCCGCCTCGTTCCCTTCGCCGGTTGGAACATGCCGGTCCAATACGTGTCGATCCTCGAGGAACACCGCGCCGTGCGCGAAACCGCAGGCGTGTTCGACATCTCGCACATGGGGCAGTTCATCGTCAGCGGACCCGGCGCGGAGGCATGGCTCAACCGCATGCTCACCAACAATATCGCGCGGCTCGAACCCGGCCAAGGCCAGTACACGCTCATGCTCAACGAACACGGCGGCGTGATCGACGACCTCATCGCTTACCGCACGGCGGCCGACTCGTATCTGCTCGTCGTCAACGCCTCGATGATCGACGAGGACTTCGCCTGGCTCGACGCCCGCAAGGACGATGGCGTGACGCTGCGGAATGAGAGCGACTCGTGGGCGGGCATGGCGGTGCAAGGACCACAGGCGGCCGAGGTCTTCGCCAAGGCCTGCCCCGGCGAACCCCTGCCCGCACGCAACCACCTCCACGTCACCGGCACCGGCGCGATCGTCTGCCGCACCGGATACACCGGCGAGGACGGCTTCGAGTTTTTCTGCGCCGCGGCCGATGGCGTCACCGCCTGGCAACGTTTCCTCGACGCGGGTGCCACGCCCTGCGGACTCGGCGCGCGCGACACCCTGCGACTGGAAATGTGCTATCCGCTCAACGGCAACGACCTCTCGCCCGACCGCACGCCCATCGAAGCGGGACTCGGGTTTTTCTGCGATCTCGACAAGCCGGAGTTCATCGGCCGCGATGTGCTGGTGCGGCAGAAATCTGAAGGACCCGACCTGCGCCTCGCCGCCATCCGCTACACCTCGAAAGGCCCGCCGCCGCGCGCGCACTATCCGGTGCTCGACGCCGACAGCACCATCATCGGCGAACTCGCCAGCGGCGCGCTCTCGCCCACGCTCGATGTCGGCATCGGCATGGCCTACCTGCCGGCCGCGCAGGCAAAACCCGGCACCGCGCTGCAAATCGATGTGCGCGGACGCCTGTTCCCCGCCGAGGTTGTCAAAAAACCTTTCCTCAAGAAGTAAGCTCCGCCTTCAACCCGAATCGATCCCCCACATGAACATCCCGACCGAACTCCGCTACTGCCCGTCGCACGAATGGGTGCGCCTCGAAGGTGACATCGCCACCGTCGGCATCTCCGATCACGCGCAAGCCGAACTCACCGATGTCGTCTTCGTCGAACTGCCCGCCATCGGCCGTGGCGTCGATGCCGGTGATCCCACCGCCGTCGTCGAATCCGTCAAAGCCGCCAGCGACATCTACGCGCCCGTCGGCGGCGAAGTCGTCGAAGCCAACGCCGAGGTCGCCGCCGATCCGTCACTGGTCAACACCGACCCATACGGCGAGGGATGGATCTTCAAGCTGCGGGTGAAAAACGCGGACGATGTGTCCGGGCTCATGGATGCCGCCGCGTATCAAGCGCACATTTCGTGAACGGCCCGGACGATCCGCGGCACCATCGGCCGCGCCGCGCATGACCACCGTGCTTGAAATCATCGACGGAGGCGCGCGCTACCTCGGGAAACGCGGGATCGCCGACGCACGCCGCAACATGCAGTTGCTCGTCGCGGCACGGCTCGGCTGCTCGCGCATGGAACTCTACACGCAGTTCGACCGGCCGCTCGACGAATCGCTGCTCGCCCCGCTGCGCGAGCAACTGCGGCAGCGCGGTGAAGGCGTGCCGCTGCAACACCTGCTCGGCACGGTCGCCTTCCACAAGCACGAGTTCAAGACCGACGCCCGCGCACTCATCCCGAGACCCGAGACCGAGGAACTCGTCGAACACATTCTCGCCACCACACTTCCCGAAGAACTCCACGCCCTCGACATGGGTTGCGGCTCGGGCGTCATCGGCATCTGCCTCGCCGCCGCACGCCCGGCGTGGCGGGTCACGCTCGCCGACATTTCCGAAAATGCCCTCGCGCTCGCCGCGGAGAACGCGGAACTCGTCGGCACGCACGACGTGCGGATCGTTCGCAGCGACTTGTTCTCGTCGATCGACGGGCGCTTCGACCTGATCGCCGCCAACCTGCCCTACATACCCGAATCCGGGCGCGACTCGCTCTCACGCGAGGTGCGGCACGATCCGGCGAACGCCCTCTTCGGCGGTTCCGACGGACTGGAAATCATCCGGCGCTTCATCCGCGAAGCCGCCGACCACCTCGCGCCCGGCGGCTGGATCTTTCTCGAAGTCGGCCACAATCAGGCTTCACAGGTCGCGGAATTTCTCCAAGGCTCCGGGTTCGACTCCATCGGGATCCGGCGCGACCTCTCAGGCGTGCAGCGGTTCTGCCACGCGCGGCGCTGATTCCCCCACCCCCCCCTCCACCGCATCCCATCCATGGACAAGCTTCTCGTTCAAGGCGGCACCACGCTGCGCGGCACGGTCAACATTTCGGGATCGAAGAACGCATCGCTGCCCATCCTCGCCGCCACCCTGCTCACCCGCGAGCCCTGCATCATCCGCCGTGTGCCCGACGTCTCGGACACCAACTACATGCTGCAGATCCTCAGCGCGCTCGGTGCGGATGCCGAACGCTCGTCGGGAACGGTCCGCATCACCTGCGCGGAAATCGGCGACGAGGCACCGTACGAAATCGTGCGGCGGATGCGCGCGTCGATCTGCGTGATGGGCCCACTCCTCGCGCGCATGCGCCGCGCGGTGGTCTCAATGCCCGGAGGATGCATCATCGGCGACCGGCCGGTGGACCTCCACCTGCGCGGACTCGAAGCCCTCGGCGCCACGGTCAACATCGATGGCGGCAACCTCATCCTCACCGCCAAAGACGGACTGCGCGGCGCGGTCGTCGACATGCGCGGCACCCACGGCCCCACCGTCCTCGGCACCGACAACGTGATGATGGCCGCCGTGCTTGCCGAAGGACAGACGATCATCGAATCCGCCGCAGCCGAACCGGAGGTGGTCGATCTTGCCGATTTCCTCAACTCGATGGGCGCAAGAATCAGCGGTGCCGGGACCCGCCGCATCATCATTGACGGCGTGCCGGAACTCCACGGCACGGAGCACACCGTGATTCCGGATCGCATCGAGGCCGGCACCTTCATGACCGCGGCCGCCATCGCCGGCGACGGCGTGTGCCTGCAGCGCGTGAATCGCACGCACCTCAAGGCGATCACCGAGGCCATCGAAGAATCCGGGCACGAGGTGCGCTTCAACGATGCCGGCGACAGCTGCACCATCACACGCGCGACCACGCCCCGCGGCGTCGACCTCACCACCGCTCCCTATCCGGGATACCCGACGGACATGCAGGCGCAAATGACCGCCCTGCTCGCCGTGACGCCGGGCATCAGCGTGATCAAGGACACGATTTTCCCGCAGCGGTTCATGCACTGCGCCGAACTCAAGCGCATGGGGGCCGACATCAAGGTGGACGGCGGCAATGCCGTGGTGCGCGGGGTGGAACGGCTCTCGGCGGCTCCCGTCATGGCCTCCGACCTGAGGGCCTCCGCGGCTCTGGTGCTGGCCGCCCTCGCTGCCAAGGGGACCACCGAGATCAACCGTCTGTATCACATCGACCGCGGCTACGAGCACATCGACGAAAAACTGCTGCTCCTCGGCGCCAAGGTGCGGCGCGTCCGCGATTGACCCCGCCCGCCAGCGGCCGCTCACCAAGGCATCGGGAACGCGCGGTTGAACGCATGGACGCGCGCACGCAGGGCGTGGAGTTTCGCAACGTCGGCCGGAGTGGAGAGCGCCTCGTGAATGAAATCCGCGACTTGGACGACGTCGGCCTCCTTCATGCCACGGGTGGTGACGGCGGGCGTGCCAATGCGGATGCCGCTGGGCTTCATCGGGCTGCCGGTGTCGAACGGGATGCCGTTCTTGTTGACGGTGATGCCCGCCTCGTCGAGCGCGATCGATGCCTCACCGCCGTGGATGCCAAGCGGCCGCATGTCGACGAGCATGAGGTGGTTGTCGGTGCCGCCGGAAACCACGCGACAGCCGTGTTCCTGCAGTCGCGCGGCGAGCGCCTGCGCATTGCGCACAACTTGTTCCTGATAGACACGGAACTCCGGCCGCAGCGCTTCGCTGAAGCAAACGGCCTTGGCGGCGATGACGTGCATCAGCGGTCCGCCCTGGATGCCGGGAAACACCTGGGCGTCGATCTTTTTCGCGAACTCCTCCTTGCAGAGGATGATGCCGCCACGCGGTCCGCGCAGCGACTTGTGGGTGGTGGAGGTGACGAAATCCGCGTGCGGCACCGGGCTCGGGTGCGCGCCACCGGCGACGAGTCCGGCGATGTGCGCCATGTCGACAAGCAAGTAAGCGCCGATCTCGCGCGCGAGCCGGCCGACCCGTTCGAAATCGATGATGCGTGAGTAAGCGGAGGCACCCACGGTGATGAGGGCCGGCTTGTACTCGCGCGCGGCGCTTTCCAGCTCGTGATAGTCGATGCGTTCGTCCTTTTCCGAGACGCCGTAGTGCCTGACCTCGTAGAACCGCCCTGAAAAATTCGCCTTGTGTCCGTGCGTGAGGTGACCGCCGTGGGCGAGGTCCATGGTGAAGATGCGGTCGCCGGGCTTGAGCACCGAGAAATAAACCGCGGTATTGGCCTGCGAGCCCGAGTGTGGTTGGACGTTGGCATGCTCGGCACCGAAGAGCTCCTTGGCGCGGTCGATCGCGAGTTGTTCGATCACGTCGACGTTCTCGCAGCCGCCGTACCAGCGTTTGCCGGGATAGCCTTCGGCGTACTTGTTGGTGAGCACCGACCCCTGCGCCTCCATCACCGCGGCCGAGGCGAAGTTCTCCGAGGCGATCAGCTCGATGTTGTTGCGCTGGCGCTGCTCCTCGGCGTCGATTGCCGCGGCCACCGCCGGATCATTCACAGAGATGCGGCTGCCCGACGCCTTGAGCACGCGTGCCGCATGACGTCCGCCTTCGAACGACGTGCGGAGAAACGCGTCCACCGCGGCGATCGCCGCGGGTGCGTCGGTGTGCTGCGAGCCGAGGCAGAGCACGTTCGCGTCGTTGTGGCTGCGGACCCGTGCGGCTTCTTCGGCATCGCGCACGACCACGGCGCGGATCCGGCGGTTGCGGTTGGCGGCGATGCACATGCCAACGCCGGACTTGCAGGCAAGGATGCCGAAATCGAACGAACGGTCGGCGACACCGCGGCACACCGGATCGGCGAAGTCCGGGTAGTCGACGGATGCGTCGGAGCCGGTGCCGAAGTCGTGCACCTCATGGCCCAGCCCGCGCAGATGCGCGGCAACGGCGGCTTTCAATTCGAACGCGCCGTGATCGGCGCCAAGGGCGATGCGGAGGACGGACCGGCTCATGGATGAGCGGATTGAACCCCGGCGGACCACGAATGGAAACCGGAAAATCGTCGTCCGCGGGGTCCGGCACCGATCCTGCGCCGCAGTGGTGCTTGCGCCGCGGGCCGATCGGGCCGACAAGAACGGCACACTCCGATCCATGACGCGTCTCGCCGTGCTCAACATCGTCGGCTTGTCCGACTCACTCATCGGCGCGCACACGCCGCGGCTCGCCGCGTTCGCCGCGAAACAGGGTCGCCAGGCCTATGCACCGGAGTTTCCCGCGGTCACCTGCACCGCCCAGTCGTCGGTACTCACCGGACTGCCGGTCGCCTCGCACGGCATCGTCGGCAACGGTTGGTATGATCGCGAATCGGCGGAGGTGCGGTTCTGGAAACAATCGAACGCGATCGTCCGCGGCGAGAAGCTCTGGGACAAGATGCGTGCAACCAATCCCGGGTTCACCTGCGCCAACCTGTTCTGGTGGTACAACATGCATTCGAGCGTGGACTTCTCGATCACCCCGCGTCCGCTCTATCCCGCCGACGGCCGCAAGG
>VHCM01000106.1 GCA_016871685.1 Verrucomicrobiota bacterium | reverse complement strand
CGCTCGGAATGTTGAGGGAAGCGGGCGTCATGGTCCGATTCCTGCCCGCCTATTCGCCAGATTACAATCCGATCGAATTGATGTAGAGCAAGGTCAAGGCCCTGCTGCGCAAGGCAGAGGCCCGCACCAACGAAACCTTGCTCCTCGCCATCAAGGACGCACTGGCATGCGTAACCCGCAAAGATGCCACCCATTGGCTTGCCCATTGCGGATATAGTTTTATTTAAAATGCTCTTAAGGTGAACCGCTACGGCGAGACCGAAACCGGCTACCTGCCGCACCTGCACAAGTCGATCTACCGCCACAAAGGGACGGCCATGGGGTACGGGGTGAAACTCTGGCCGGAGGACCTCGCCACCGTAAAAGACAAAGCCCCCGAGGCTCTTGTCCTCGAAGGCTTGTGAAATTGTGGCCCCAGGAACCGAGGATCCCACCCATTCGGGCTGCCACTCGTGAGAGCGGCCTCTACATCTCCTGCACTTGCCGGAGGTAAGCTTGCATGGATCCCCAGACGGGTCAAATACCATTTTCCCGCTGCCGCGCATCGAACCGGATTTCATCCAGGGATGCCATGGCCGCATCAATCGCCAGCCATGCCGACCTGATGAATACAAGTCGTCCGGCGGTGCTGGCGGTGGTCGGCATGGTCCGGTGCATGGTCAGTTCCTCCAAGTGCCTCCGGGCGAATGGAAACGACCGAACGGCATCCAGCCCACCGGCAGCGGTGGTGACATGTGCCGTCGCCGCATCAATCGCCGCCCGGAGTTGATCCCCGATGACGGAAAACCCCTGCCGCAATTCGCTTTCGAGTTGAGACAGGAGGATCCGCAGGCGGAGCGGGTGGCGGATGGCGGCTTGCTCTTCCCGGAGCCTTGCTGCATCGAGGCGGCAGGAGCACTGCGCCATGATGCCGGGAAGCCTCGAAGAACTCCCATGCCCGCAGCCATGCTGCCGATTCACCAAAAAACGCCCGAAAATTCCAAAAGAAGCAAATTTTCTATTGCAATCGGATTGCGTTTATGAATGCTGCGGCTCGCCTTGTCAGGTTAGCACCCATGAAACACAGCCAATTCGCCATCATCACCACCGCGTTCTTATCGCTCGTCGCGCCGCTTGCGGCGCAGTCAGATGCTCCGCCCACGTCTTCTGGCTCGCTGCCCGCATCGCTCACCGATTGGAGTCTCGGCGACGTGCTGTTCCCGAATCTTTTTCTTCACGGCATCGGCGGGATGACCAGTGGCGAGGCGGAAGAGCTGGCGTCGGGCGCGCACGACCCGCGGCGCGGCGCGTTCTCCGCGCAATCGATCGAACCCGGACTCTCACTGCGCACCGAACACCTGCACGGCTTCGCGAACTATCTCTGGTTCCAGGACGCACACGGCGATTGGGACGGCGAACTTGAGGAAGCGTTCGGAAAACTCACCGCACTTCCGGGAGGCCTGGAGCTGAAGGGTGGACGGTTTCTCAGCCGTTTCGGTGCGCTCAATGACAAGCACTTGCACGCCTGGGATTTCGTTGATGTGGAACATGCGCCCGCGCGCTTTCTCGGCGACGAGGGGTTGATGCTCGAAGGCGGCGAGGTCTCGTGGACCCTGCCGCTCGGCATGGAGCCGTCCATCGTCAGCATTCTTTCGCTCGGTCACGGCCACGCGCCGGCCCACGATCACGGAGAAGAGGAACATGCTCATGACGAGGAAATCCCGCACGAGGGCGAGGAGTCGGTGCTGATGGACGACGTGTGGACCGCGCGCGCGCTGCTGCGCTATCGCTTCGATGATTTCCGCGCGATCACCGGCGGTCTTTCATACGCCGGCGGCGACAACGGGTTCGGCCGCAACAGCAAGGTGTTCGGCCTCGATGCCGAATGGCTCTGGCGCGAGAACGGACTCGAGCCCGGCGGACGCGCGCTGCGCTGGCGCAACGAACTGCTCTGGCGCGAGGTCGATGCCTTCAGCGAACACGACGAAAACGACGACGGCACCGTCGATGAAACATTCGCAGGCCGCTATGACGAAACCGGATTCCACACGCATCTGATTTACACGTGGAACCCGCAACTCGACACCGGGCTGCGGGTGTCGCGCGTCGGCGGCATCGACGACTTCGGTCAGGACGCCCGCTGGCGGGTGTCGCCCGCCGTGACGTGGTGGACCGATGAGTCACGCCGCATCGGCCTGCGCACGCAGTACAACTTCGACGCCATTGACGATCATCGCGACGAGCACTCGCTCTGGATCCAACTCAACATCGCCCTCGGCAGTACCGCGGAAGTGAGGTGAAAAAAAGTTTCAAGTGGTCAGTGTTCAGTTTCAAGGGGAAGGGAGGGAAGGGTTATGGGTTATTAGTTATTGGTTATTAGGGAAGAGGAAGAGGGCAGAGGAAGAAACGCGCGGAGGACAAAGGGGGGCACGGGCGGCCGCCCGTGTTCTTCAACGCGAACGATCCGCGCGGAGCACTCCTTCGCCAAACGGTAGGGACGAGCGGCCCGCTCGTCCGTGATCTCTCACCCGTCGGCTGCGCCACACGGAGTGGCGGCTTGAAGCCGCCATGGTTGGCAGAGACGGCTTTCCTGCCGTCGTCGTGCGGCTGGAAAGCCGCATGTGCGATTCATGGCTGCCCGGAGGCAGCCACACCATGTGTCTTGCGCTCGTCCGACTCGCTTCAGACAGGCGGGATGCAGGAGAGTGGAGGAACGTTTCAAGTGGTCAGTGTTCAGTTTGAAGGGGAAGAGGGGGGGGAAGACATTGGACATGAGGGATTGGAGATTGGGGAAGAGGAAGAAATGCGCGGAGCCGGGGAGCGTCGGCATCCTGCCGGCCCCGCACGGCGTCTCGCCGGGCGTGTGAGGGACTGCCAATAATCCGCGTGGAGCTTCCAGGAGCGTGGGTGTCCCTATCTCGGGCTGCGTCTTCGAAGCCCGCCCACATCGATGGATTCCAAGAGTGGGCACTTCACGCGTCGCAGCGTTCGGCCCAGGCATGGAGCACGTCCTCAGCCCAGCGCGACAAGGTCTTGCCCTCGGCCAACGCCGCACGGTTCCATCGCTCGAATTGCTCGGGTGTTGCGCGGATCACCAGCGTGTTGAAGCACTGGCCGGAGATCGTGTCCCAGCGGTCCATCAGGTCGCGCACATGCGGCAGCCGCCGACGGGGCACCCCGGCGGATCGCCAGTTGTGTACCGTCTGGACGCTCACTCCCAGCGGACCCGACACCTCCGCCGCGGTCAGCTTCCGCTTGAAGAAACAGATTTAGGTGCGCTTGAACTAATGATTGGCTATGACTTGACGGAGCAGCTCTCTGCAACATGTTCTATCGAAACACAGGTGTATGGCGATACTTTCATCGAGAAAGACTGGATGGCATCGCTTGGATTAAGGTTTAAGTTCTACGCCTACGATTGTTAAGGTTACCGGTTGTGATCCACCCTCCGTCCGCGGGGGGTGGATTTTTTTCGATCCTATTCAACATCCGCCCGCTTGAGCCCGCATGGATTTTCCCGTCCCGTTTTTCACCCCGCCCCCTTCACCCGCTCCACATACCGCTTCACGGCGGATTTCACTTCGTCGGCGACCTTGCCTTCGGGTCGGGCGAAGGGCGGGACGAACCACGGGAACGAGCCGACGACGTCGGTGATCACGGCGACCTCGCCGTCGCAGGTGGTTTCGCCGCAGCCGATGCCGATGGTGGGCACCGGCACGGCGCGGGTGACGTCGCGGGCGATGTCGGGCACGATCGATTCGAGGACGATCGCGCACACGCCGGCATCGACGAGCGCGCGGGCTCCGTCGTGAATGGCTTTCGCTTGTTCGGGTGTGCGGCCTTTGCGGTGGTAGCCGCCTTCCTCGAGCACGTGCTGCGGCAGCATGCCGAGGTGGCCGATCACGGGAATGCCCGCGTCGACGATGGCTCTCACCTTTGCGGCTTGTTCGGTGCCGCCTTCGAGTTTGACCGCCTCGGCACCGGCGTCGGCGAGTCGGCGTGCGCTGTCGATTGCTTGTGCGGGTGAATCGTAGCTGTGGATCGGCAGGTCGCCGAGGATGAGCGCGCTGGGTCGGGCGCGGGCGACGGCCGCGACATGGTGGAGCATGTGGTCGAGCGTGACCTGCGTCGTGTCGGGAAACCCGAGCACCACCATGCCGAGCGAGTCGCCGACGAGCAGGACGTCGGTGCCGCAGCCGTCGAGCAGGCGCGCGGTGGGGTAGTCGTAGGCGGTGAGTGCGGCGATGCGGGATCCGCCTTTGCGGGACCGCAGCGCGGCGGCTTTCTCACGGGCGGTCACGGCGTGGGCGGGAGGAGAGAAAGCGCCCCCGCGGATGGCGGGGGAGGGGCATGGATGGCGACCCGTAAGGGAGTCGAACCCTTCTTGCCAGAATGAAAATCTGGAGTCCTAACCGATAGACGAACGGGTCGTTGTCTGTGGCGCGGGCGGAACGTAAGTCCGCCGACCGCGCCCTGGCAAGGATTTTTTGGCCGGATCTTTTTTTCGGGTTGCCACGTGCGGCGGCGGGTCCCAGCATCCGCGTCCCGCGAACCCATCCCGCAGCGCCATGTCCAAGCACAACAGCCTCAAGTCCAACGCCACGGTCGGCGGCAAGCGATCCGTTCTCAAACGATTCGAGCGCGTCAAGCTGCTCAAGGAGCGCGGCGAATGGAAGGATGGCCGCTCACCCGTGGGTCTGCCCAAGACCAAGCACGAAGGATGAGCGCATGCGGCCCCGCGGCCGCTGCCGTATCTTGTCCGCTGACCGCAACCCGTCCGGCGTTTCGTTCATGAACTCCGGCGTCCGCCTCAACAAGTACCTCGCTTCGTGCGGTGTCGGATCGCGTCGTCGCTGCGACGAATGGATCCGCGAAGGTCGCGTCGATGTGAATGGCAACCCGTGTCTGGATCTCGCGACGCGCGTCCAGCCGGGCGACCACGTGCGTGTGGATGGCAGGCGCGTGTCGCCGCGCGTGCCTCTGGTGGTCGCGTTTCACAAACCGCGCGGCTATGTGTGCACGCGCGAAGACGAGCTTGGCCGCGAGACGATCTACGCGTTGCTGCCGCCCGCGCTGCAGTCGCTGCATCACGTCGGCCGGCTCGACCGCGATTCCGAGGGGTTGTTGATCCTCACCAACGACGGCGACCTCACCCAGCGGTTGATGCATCCGTCGAAGTCGGTCGAGAAGGAATATCTTGTCACGGCCAATCAGGCGTTCGAGAGCCAGCACCTCGACCAGTTTCTCGAAGGCGTGTACACGCCGGAGGGTCGGCTGCGGGCGAAGTCGGTCGACCGCATCTCGCCGCGTCGGCTCAAGGTGGTGCTTGATCATGGGGCGAAGCGTCAGATCCGCCTGATGTTCGAGGCGCTCGGCTACCAGGCGACCAAGCTGCTGCGCGTGCGCATCGGCGGGCTTTGGCTCGGAGATCTCGCGCCGGGACGCCATGCCGTGCTTGAGTCGCGCGAAATCGCGATGCTGCTCGAGGCCCCGCAGCCCGGGCGCAAGCCGGCACCCGAGAAGCGGAATCCGCGCCGGAATCCACGCTGACGCGTTTTGGAATTTCCGCGGCCCCCTCGGCGGCCTAGGGTCGTGGCATGACGCGCCGGGCGAACGACCTGTTGGTGGCGGCACCCGGACGCTGGGACGAGGCGTGTTTTCTGGTTCCGGCGCTGCGTGCTCTGGTTGCCTCCGGGCTCGGCACGGGTGTGTGCTGCGAGGATCACCAACGCGGGTTTTTTGAAACGATTCCGGGATTGGCGGTGTGCGCGTTTCCACCGCGTGCGAAGTCCCGCGAGATTGCGGCGGGTTTGCGCGCCGATGCGTGGCAGGCGGCATTGTTGTGGCAGGGCGGACCGCTGGCCGACGCGGTGAAGCTCGCAGGTGTGCCGCGCCGACTCGGTCCCGTCGCTGGTGCGACGCGCGGGTTTGCCAAGTCGCTCACGCATCCGCTCGAGTATCCGGTCGATCCGCTCGATCACCGCGTCCGGCATTACCTCGGCGCGGTGGAGGCGATGGGCGTCGAGGCGCGCCAGTTCGTGTTCTTCGCGCCAATGCCGCTGGCGATGTCGCCCGATCCCCGCAGCGTGCTGCTTTGTCCGGATTCGGATTTCGGTGCGAGTCATGAGTGGTCCGCCGACCGCTGGTGCGCGCTCGCCGACGCGCTCGTTGGATCCGGCCGCAAGGTGTCGGTCGGAGTCACTGCCGCGGCGCGCGGCGCGGGCAGGATGCTTGCCGCGCATCTCGGTGAATCGGCATCCGTTCATGAAATCCCGCTGTCGCACGAGGCGCTTGCGTGCTTTGCCGCGCATGCGGTGGTGGTCGCGGCCGACGGATCGGCGGCGCATCTCGCGGCGCACGCGGGTGCGACTTGCGTCACGCTGTTCGGCCCGAACGACCCGCAGTGGAAGCGACCGTTGGGCACGCGGCACCACGTCGTGCGACGTCACGTCGAGTGCGCGCCTTGTTTGCTGGCCGACTGCCCGCTCGACCACCGCTGCCAGCTCGAACTCGAGGTCGTCCGCGTGCTTGCGGCGGTGCA
>VHCM01000105.1 GCA_016871685.1 Verrucomicrobiota bacterium | reverse complement strand
CTGGCTCACGGAAACGACGCGGTCGCCCAACTCGTCTTTGAGGAACGCGCACAATGCTTCGGTGCGATCCGCGGCGAGCGCCTCGCCGTCCTGCGGCCGATCCTCCAGTTCGACACCCGCGTGGCGGATCGAGACGAGTTTTTTGCCATCGAACGTGCCGAGCGAGTCCATCACGTATTCATCCACCGCGTCGGTGAGGAAGAGCACTTCGAGTCCGCGCTGCTTGAAGGCCTCGAGGTACGGGCTCGCCTCGATCTGCGCGCGCGACGCGCCGGTGAGGTGATAGATCGAGTCCTGGCCCTCCTTCGTGCGGGCGACGCAATCGGCCAGCCCGCAGGTTTCGCCGGGTTCGGTGAGCGACGACTCGAAGCGCAGCAGTTTCGCCAGCGCGTCGCGGTTCTGCAGATCGGTGACCACTCCTTCTTTGAAAAAGCGGTCGAATTTGGCGTAGAACGTCCGGTATCTCGCGGGGTCGGCCCCGGCCTCTTTATCGAACATGCGGATCACCCGCTTGGCGATCACGCCGCCGAGCTTGCGCACCAGTGCGCTGTCCTGCATCGACTCGCGCGAGATATTGAGCGGGATGTCGGCGCTGTCGACCACGCCCCTCATGAAGCGCATCCATTCGGGCAGCAGTTCTTTCGGCGCGGGGTCGATGAGCACCTTGCGGCAGTAGAGCGCCACGCCGGGCTCCGCTTTGTTGAAGCCGAAGCGCTCGGGATTCTCGCCGGGGGCGAAGAGCAGCGCGTGGATCGACAAGGGCGCGTCCGCATGGAAATGCAGCCGGTAGGCCGGTTCGTCCCACGCCTTGCAGGCGAACTGGTAGAACGCCTTGTACTGCTCCTCGTCCACCTCCGATTTGTTCTTGAGCCACAACGCCTCCACCTCGTTCACCCGCGTATCATTGAGCAGGATCGGAAAACCGACGAAGTTGCTGTAGGTTTCGATGAGGTGTTTCACCCGTGACTCCCCGGCGAACTCGCGGCAGTCCTCCTTGAGATGCAGCACGATACGGGTGCCGCGGTCGAGCCCGTCGGCATGGGTGATCGCGTAGCCGCTGCGTCCGTCGCTGGTCCACGAAAACCGCCCGGAATCCGCGCGCCACGAGCGCGTGAGCACCTCGACACGATCGGCGACCATGAATGCCGAGTAGAAGCCGACCCCGAACTGCCCGATCATTCCCGCCGGGGATGCGCCGCCCTCCTTCATCGCTTGCAGGAATGCCTTGGTGCCCGAGTGGGCGATCGTCCCGAGGTGCTGCACGAGCTCGTCGCGCGTCATCCCGACGCCGTGGTCCTCAATGGTGAGCGTGCCGTTCTTCTCATCGGTGGTGATGCGGATTTCGAGCGGCAGTTGCGGTTGGTCGACCTCTTTTTCGGTCGCCTCGATGTGGCGCAGTTTCTCCATCGCGTCCGACGCGTTGGAGACCAGCTCGCGGAGGAAGATCTCCTTGTCGGTGTAGAGCGAATGGATGACCAGGTCGAGCAACTCACGGATCTCGGCCTGGAACTCGTGGTTTTCCGGGGTGTTGGTGGACATGATCGAATCGATGGTTGAGGCGGGCGACATTGAAAAACGGATCGTGCGGGAGTCAAGGGGAGAGGGTTTTCGGCGCATGCGGCCGGGTGGGGGGCACGGGATTGCGGAACGGAAGGACGCGGGCGATTCTCCTTGACATCCCGATGCCCGCCTGAACGATCGTTTTCAATCGATCGTTGCCGGATGTTTCGGCATTCCGCGTGGTGTGCTGCGACGCACCGCCTGCCGTGCTCCCGCCCCGGTTCCGCCATCCCGTCCCATGCAAGAGGAAGACAAGCGCCAGTTCGAAGAGCTGCTTTTCGCCGAAGAGAAGAAGCCCAGCTTTGCCAAACAATTGTTCTTCGGTCGCTTCCGGCCGGACGAAATCCTGCCCTATCCCGACGAACTGCCGCCCGATGAGGAAGCGTTCGTGCAAATGACGGCGCGCTTCGCCGCGGAGGAAATCGACGCGGCGCGCATCGACCGCGAGTCCGAGGTGCCCGACTCGGTGAAGCGCCGGATGGCCGAGCTGGGCATCCTCGGCATGACCGCGCCCAAGGAACTCGGCGGCGGCGGGATGTCGCAGCTCGCGTACTGCCGCGTCACCGAGACGCTTGCGCGCGTTTGTGCCTCGAGCACGTTGTTCCTCAACGTGCACCAGAGCATCGGCTTCAAGGCGTTGATGCTTTTCGGCAACCGCGAGCAGAAGGCGAAATGGCTGGAGCCACTCGCGCGCGGCGAGATCTATGGTGCCTTCGCCCTCACCGAGCCCAACGCCGGATCGGACGCCAACGGTGTGGAAACCGAGGCGGTGTACGACGCGTCCAACGACACTTACGTCATCAACGGCCGCAAGCAGTGGATCACCAACGGCAGCATCGCCGGGTTGCTCACGGTGATGGCGCAAACGATGGTCGACACGCCCCGCGGGCGCGAGAAGCGCGTCACCGCGTTCCTCGTCACGCCGGATATGCCGGGCTTCCGCGTGGTCGAGCGCGCGCTCGACAAAGTCGGCTTCCGCGGCACTTGGACGGCCAACCTCGCGTTCGAAAATCTGGTCGTGCCCGCGGCCAACATCCTCGGCAAGCCCGGGGGCGGACTCAAGGTGGCGCTCACCGTGCTCGACTACGGCCGCACCACGTTCGGCGCGATGTGCACCGGCGTGGCCAAGGAGTGTTTTGAACGCGCCGTGCGTCACGCGCAGACCCGCATCCAGTTCAAACGGCCGCTGGCCACGATCCCGATGGTCAAGTGCAAGATCGCCGAGACCAGCGCGCTCGTCTACGCGATGGAGTCGGCGACCTGCGTTACCGCCGGATTGATCGACGCCGACGTCGAGGACGTGATGCTGGAGTCCGCCATCATCAAGGTCTTCAACAGCGACGCGTTGTGGAAAATCCTCCACGACACGATGCAGATCCTCGGCGGGCGGTCGTTGTTTCCCACCGAGCCCTTCGAGCGGATGATGCGCGACGCGCGGCTCAACATGATCGGCGAAGGGTCCAACGACGTGATGCGTGCGTTCATCGGCGCGGTGGGCATGCGCGACGTGGGCATGGAGCTGCAGGGCATGATCACCTCGTTCGGCGGATGTGCCGCGGCGCTCAAGTCGCTGCCCGGCCGGTTGTTCCTTCCGCGCATTCCGCTCCGCTCGGTCGAGATCCACGACGAGACGCGGCGGCTCGCCAAGGCCGTGCGGCGCTTCAGTATCGCCGTGCTGCTCGTGCTGGTGCGATACCGCGAGGGCGTGGTCGACCGCCAGTTGGTGCTCGACCGCATCGCCACCTGCGCGATGTCGCTGTTCACGATGTCGGCGGTGTTGTGCCGGCTCGAGAAGGAATTGGGAGCAGGAGAAGCCTCGAATCTCGGCCGTGGGCGCTTGTATTGCCGCATGGCGTTGCGCTCGATCGACGACGCGCTTTCCCGGCTCTTCGATCCGCTCGACCGCGAGCTTGAAACCCTGTCCGACACGATCACCCGATGAGCACGCTGCGCGAACGCGCCGATGAAGTCGCCGCCGATGAGGCGGTGATCCGCGAGGGAGGGGGCGAAAAGGGCCGCGCGCGCCAGCAGCGCCACGGCCGGCTCACCGCGCGCGAGCGCATCGCCCTGCTGCTCGACCCTGGCGCGGAGTTTTTCGAACTCTCGCTGTGGGCGGGGTGGGGGATGTACCGCGAGCACGGCGGTCTGCCCGCCGCCGGGGTGATCACCGGCATCGGCTTGGTGGAGAACCGCCCGTGCATGATCATCGCCAACGACGCCACGGTGAAGGCGGGCGCGATGTTCCCGCAGTCGATCAAGAAGACACTGCGCGCCCAGCGCATCGCCTTCGAGTGCGGTCTGCCCATTCTCTATCTCGTCGACTCGTCGGGCGTGTTCCTGCCACTGCAGGACGAGATCTTTCCGGACGAGGACGACTTCGGCCGCATCTTCCGCAACAACGCGGTGATCTCCGCCGCGGGGCTGCCGCAGATCGCTGCGATCATGGGCAACTGCATCGCGGGCGGCGGATACCTGCCGGTGCTCTGCGACAAACTGGTGATGACCGAAGGCAGCGGGCTCTACCTCGCCGGGCCCGCACTGGTGAAGGCCGCGATCGGCCAGATCGTCGACACCGAGACGCTCGGCGGTGCGGGCATGCACTCCGCCATCAGCGGCACCGTGGACTTCCGCGAAAAGGACGACCCCGCCTGCCTCGACCGCGTGCGCCGACTCGTCGATCTGCTTGGTGAACCATACATCCAGACGCCGTCGGGTGAGACGATGCCGGAGCGCGAATCCGACACGCTCTGCGACTGGTGGGACTCGCATGGCGCACAGCCCCGCGACGCGCGCGAGCTGATCGGGTTTTTCGCCGACCGCGGTAGCATTCAGGAATTCAAGGCCGAGTACGGCAAGACGCTCGTCTGTGCTTATGCCAAAATCGGCGGCAACCCGGTGGGCATCGTTGCCAGCCAGCGCCGCCATACCAAGACCGGCCGTGGTGAAATCGAGATCGGCGGAGTAATCTACGCCGACAGCGCCGACAAGGCCGCGCGCTTTGTCATGGACTGCAATCAGACCGGCATTCCGCTGCTGTTCGTGCAGGACGTCGTCGGCTTCATGGTCGGCAAGGACGCCGAGCAGTCGGGCATCATCCGCTCGGGCGCGAAACTGGTCAGCGCGATCAGCAACTCGGTCGTGCCCAAGGTGACGTTGATCGTCGGCGATTCGTTCGGTGCCGGCCACTACGCGTTGTGCGGCAAGGCGTATGACCCGAACTTCATCCTCGCGTGGCCCAATGTGAAATACGCGGTGATGGGCGCGCAGCAGGCGGCTGGCACGCTGTCGTCGATCCAGCAGGACAAGTCGCAGGACGACGTGCTCGAAAGTTATCTCGAACAAATGGACATCCGCTTCGGTGCGGCACGCGGCTGGGTGGACGCGGTGATCCGCCCCGAGCGCACCCGCGACCACTTGGTCTCGATCTTCCGCTTGTTGCGCAAGGCTCCCGTGCGGGCGACGCGCGGATTCCACACCGGCGTTTTCCAAACATGAGTCTCCGAATCGGCAATGCACAGGGGTTCTGGGGCGACCGACCGGCCGCGCCCGTCGAGATGGTGTCGCGGATGCCGGATCTCGACTATCTCACGCTCGAATACCTTGCCGAGCTGTCGCTTTCGATCATGGCGGCGCAGCGGGCGGCGGATTCGTCACTCGGTTACGCGCGGGACCTGGTCGGCACGATCGACCGCCTCGCGCCATTCTGGAAAGACGGCGCGCGCTTCAAGCTTGTCACCAACGGCGGCGGACTCGAGCCACGCGCGTGCGCGCTCGCCTGCCGCGAGGTGCTTGCCCGCCACGGCGTGCGCAAGACGATCGGCATCGTCAGCGGCGACAATGTGCTCGGCCGGATCCATGACGCGCCGCATCCGCTCGACACCGCCAATGCCTATCTCGGCGCCGCCCCGGTTGCCGAAGCATTAGCTCTGGGTGCGGACATCGTGATCACCGGCCGCATCGCCGACCCGAGTCTCGTGGTCGGCCCCTGCATGCATGAGTTCGGCTGGTCGCTTGATGATCTCGACCGTTTGGCCGGCGCGACCATTGCCGGGCATCTGCTCGAATGCGGTGCGCAGTCGACCGGCGGCATGAGCACCCACTGGATGGAGATTCCCGATCCCGCGGGCAATGGCTATCCGGTGGCGGAGATGGAAGCCGATGGCAGCTTCGTCCTGACCAAGCCGCCGGGCAGCGGCGGCGAGGTGTCCTTGCGCACGGTGAAGGAGCAACTGCTCTATGAAATCGGAGACCCGGACCATCTCGTCACGCCCGATGTGATCGTGTCGTTTCTTTCACTCGCGCTTGCCGGGGACGGGCCGGACCGGATCCGCGTGACTGGCGCGAAAGGCAAGCCCGCGCCGGACGCCTACAAGGTGAGCTGCAGCTATTCCGACGGGTTCCGCTGCGACGCGATGCTGGCGCTGCACACGCACGATGCCGCCGCGAAAGCCCGTCGGCTCGGCGAGGTGATTCTCGACCGCGTGCGCGCGCAGGGGTTCCGTCTCGACCGCACCCGGATCGAGGTGATTGGCGATGGCGCTTGCACCGACGGCTTGCCGTCGTCCGTCCCGCTGTCCGAAGTGGTGTTGCGCGTCTCGGCCGCGGCGCACGACCGCCGCGCGCTTGAATGCTTTTCCCGCGAGATCGCGCCGACGGTGGGCAACGGGCCGGCCGGCGTCACCGGCTACGCCACCGGCCGGCCGAAAATCCGTCCGGTGTTCGGCTATCACCCGGCCTTCATCGCCAAACACGAGGTGTCTCCGACCGTGGAAATCCTTTGAAGCCCGCGGTGGTTTGATGGTTCAATATCCCATTTTTTCCAGTCATGAAACTCCGCGATATCGCCCATGCCCGCAGCGGCGACAAAGGGGACAGTGCCAACATCGGGCTGATCGCCTTTGACGAGTACGCTTACCGCATCCTGTGCGAGCAAGTGACCGCCGAGCGCGTCGGGCAATTCTTCCGCGCGCTCGGTCCGCGCGGATCGACACGCTACGAGCTACCCAACCTGCTCGCGCTCA
>VHCM01000104.1 GCA_016871685.1 Verrucomicrobiota bacterium | reverse complement strand
AAGTCTCCGATCCCTTCCTCCTGTTCGTCTCGAATGCACAAACCAGCATTCAGGTACCGTATTCGGGAACGTGGAGCGACACCGTCGCGCCGAACCTCGACTACCCGTACAACGCGGTCAACCGCCCCGCCTACCTCGAAAACTCCACCGGCATGATCTTTGTGAAAGACACCCTGCCCGTCACACAGGGCGCGAGATACCGCCACCTCGTCGTCCAGTTCGAAGAGCGCGGCGAGATCAAGCGCATCATCCCGTTGCAGCCGGTCCAACACTGACCTTCCACCAGAACACCCATGAAGATCCGATCCCTTTTCTCATTGGTCCTGCTCGCCGCGTCCGCCCACGCGACAGCGCCGGTGTCCAAACTCGCCGCAGAATGGCTGGTCCCGCATGGCTCGGACCCGCAATCGTTCACACTGGTCGACACCGCGACGGGCGTTGTGCGGCCGGCCTACATGAAGCCGAGCGGCGTCGTGGTGTGGCGCAACCCGGTCGCCACCGGCGTCTCCAACGTCTCCGCCGTTTGTGCGGCCGTGCCGGCCTCAAGCGGCGAAGCGGTGGCCGTCACCTCAATCGAGGCCAACCGCTTGATGCTCGTCAACATCGACGCATCCGTCCCTCTCGCCCGCGTGATGCCGAACCTGTCCGGCATCGGCCCCGGCGGACTCGCGGTGACGGTCAATGGAGGAGCCAGCGAACTGATGGTGGTCTCGTCCCAGAACGGATCGATCGCCGGCAAGGCGGAAACCCATGCCAACCCCGCCACCACCGCCAACCTCAATGCGTCCACCGCCGATGCCTTCCTCTACAACAGCCTGCAGCCGCTCGCCGATCCCGCAGCCCCCTCGTCCATCAGCGGATTTTACAGCGCCTCGACCGGATCATCCACCGCGACCGGCGTGCTCGTCCGCACCGGCTCCAGCGTGAAACGGTTCAGCCAGACGAGCCACAGCGGCGCGCTGCGCTTCACCACGGGAGTGAAGACGGTGGCCGGGTCATCCAGCATTCCGCTCATTCTCGGTCACCACCCGGGAACCAACGAAGCAGTCATCATCAAGGTCAACACACCGATCACGACCCCGGGCACCTTCACGTTCACATCTGTCACGTTTCCCCGCGCGATCCGCGCGGTCGTGCCCATGCTCGGCGGCGGCTACGGTCCGCTCACCGACGGATTCGTCGCCATCGCCGCGGACGGCACCCGCGCGGATTGGATCCGCATCAATTCGTTTGGCACCGCACTGATCACCACCACGCAGGCGTTCACACCCGGTGCGGGGCTTTCGCTCACCGGCATGATTCCGATGCCGGGAATCGGATTGATCCGCCTCGAAGGCACGACGCCCGGCGGACCGAGTACAACCTACAAGTCCTTTTTGTGGGACGGCACGGACTGGGTGCAAAAAGCGTCGGGCTCGCTGCCAAGCATCGACGCCGCCTCGCTCTCCCCCGCCAGCCTGCTCTTCTTCAATGCCGATCCCTCCGCCGACGAGTCGGCCTCGCTCATCGGCATCCAGGCCGTGGCGGACTGGACCCGTCCGCTCTCCTATCCCGCGCCGTTTCCCGCCACCGTGAAACGTGAGACCTATGGTTCCTCGTCGGGTGGGCTCGCCTTCGCCGCGAACCACACGGTCAGCGCTCCGTCCGGCGCGACCTATCTGATGACCAACCAGCCCGAGGCTGGCGTGAGCATCACCGCGTTGGGTGGCACCCACGACCTGCTCACCCCCGAGCTCCGGATCGATCCACCTTCGGGCACCTGCGCAGGCAGCATTCAGGTGACCGCGCTCTACGACGCGCAGCGTCAGGAACTGTTCTGGCGAAATGCGGGCTCCGGCGCATGGACCGCGTGGAGCGGACCTCTCGGCGTCAGCTATTCCCGTTCGTTGCAATTTTCGCTGCGCTCGATCGCCACCGGCATCATGGGGCCGATCGAGTCGCGCAGCTACACGTTTGCGGCCGCGGATCTTGCCGACGAGGATTCGGACGGTGACGGCGTACCGGATTATGTCGAGCAGCACTACGGCCTCGATCCATTCGGCGGACCCGACCACGACGGCGACGGGTGGTCGGACCTCGACGAACTGCTCAACGGCACCAATCCCGCCAGCGCGGCATCAAGCCCTGCGCCCGGCACATCAAAGAACATCGCCACAGGCGGCGGCTTCCGCATCGCGGTGTCGGCGCGCCACCACGGGGGAACCGAAATCGCCAATGGCGAGGAAATCCTCGCCCACACCACCGACGGATCATTGCTCGACCGCGAGGCGGTCGCCGTCTTCGCCACGCCGCTGCCCGACGGCGGCACACGCGGAGCGATCCTCGCATCCGACACCGCCGTACCCACCGACCAACTCCTCGCACTGGGCACGCCACTTTACTTCAACATCACCACCAGCGCCCGCAGCGGACGCGAGCTGCGCGCATTCATCCAGTCGCCGGATCCCGTTGCCTTCTCGCCCGCCTTCGCCCCAACTGGTGCGAACCTCGCAGCTGATGCCATCGGCTGGGTCACCGCAGCCCAGTCCGCCGCCACGGCAATGCCCGTTGCCGCCTCACGCACGGTCATCACACCGGCCGACACCGCGGTGGCCGTGCTGGTCGAAAACCTCGTGCACCGCGCGATCACTGTCGCGAGACCCGCTTCGGATCCCGCACCCGCCCTCGACGCGTTCACGTTCTTCGCCGATCGCGACGGCGACCGCACCCGCAGTGCACCCGCTACCGGTGACGCGGATCTCCTCCGCACTTCGGGCTTCGATTTGAGGCTGGCGCTCGTCCTCGCCAACACGAAGCGAAGCGCGATGAGCAACGCCGCCACCCAAGTGTACTCGCGCCATGCCGCGACCTCGGAAGCCAACCCCGGCATCGCGATGCCGCTCGATGCTCTCCGCATCATCCTGCGCGGCGGCACTGCCCCGGCCGAATACTCGGGTGCCGTCACCACCACCAACCTCAACAACGCGCGCAATGCCTACAACCAAGCGATTCTTGGCATCACCTCCGCTTATCGCCCGTCGCAAACCTGGACGGTGGAAATCCTCAATACCCCGCCCGCAGCCGGAATCTACCGCCGCACCAGCGACTCGGCGCAGATCGTGCTGCTCGACCGCAACGGCGACCGCATCACTCTCGAACAAGGACTCGGCCTGCGGCCCGGTACGCGGTTTTCGGTCACGGGATTCACCGACACGCCAAATGACGGTGCGTATCACACGATGGAAGTGGCGTCCGCCTCGCTCACTTTCGCTCCGGCCTCATCGGACAACGACAGCGACGGCAACCTGCTCGACGACGAATGGGAACGCTACTTCTTCGGTGGCATCGGACAGAACCCGTTTTCCGAACCTTCTCCCGGATACCAACTGATCCAGTATTTCCTCGACGGCGTTGATCCACGCGGAAACAGCACTCCCTCCGGCCCCGCGGTGTCGCTCGCACCGTCGGAGGCATCCCTCACTTCCTCCGGTGACGGCTCCTTTCTCTTTGAGTTCGACTTCCCTGAGGCTTACGCTTCGTTTTACCAATTCACACTCCAGGAATCCACCACGCTCAGCGGCGGATCCTTCACCACCGTCGCAGGCGCGGTTTTCACCTTGGTCGGCCCCAACCGCTATCGCGTGACGATCAGCGCATCAGAAGCTGCCGACGATTCGGGATTCTACCGCGTGCGGCTGAGCCTGCGGTGATTCGTGGCTTGGAAATCGCTTGATTCCTGGGCGGATGTGGAAATTCTGAATGTTGAATCATCGTCATTCCACAGGCTTCGCGGATAGACTTGAAGACCCTGATTTTTCAGAGGGTGAGTTCTGCTCTGGGACACCCCTCCTCACCGATGCGTTCGATCAAAACCGCCGCAGCAGCGTGTCGGCGCGATAAGCCTCGCTTGTCTGCGGATGGTCGAGCGTGAAGTGGAGTCCGCGCGACTCCTTGCGGCGCAGCGCGCACTCGACGATCAGGCCGGCGGCATCGACGAGGTTCCGCAATTCAAGGATGTCGGAGTTGACGCGGTGACCCCAGTAGAACTCGCGCACTTCTTTTTCCAAGTTGCGAATGCGCGCCGCGGCACGGCGCAGCCGGTTGTCGGTGCGCACGATCGACACGTAGTCCCACATCACGCGACGCAACTCGTCCCAGTTGTGATAGATCACGACGAGTTCATCCGGCGGGGCGGTGTCGCCGTGCTCCCAGTCGGGAATCGCAGGCGGATTGAGCGGTTCGGCTTCCATGGGAAACCGGCGCAGGATGTCATCGAGTGCGAGACGGGCGACGACATTGCCTTCCAACAATGAATTCGATGCCAGGCGGTTCGCGCCGTGCAGCCCTGTACAGGCGGCCTCACCCACCGCGTAAAGTCCGCGCACGGACGTGCGGCCATGCACATCGGTGAGCACGCCGCCACATTGGTAATGCGCCGCCGGAACCACCGGGATCGGCTGACGCTCACAGTCGATGCCGAATTCAAGCAGTGTTGCGTGGATGTGCGGAAACTGCCCGCTCATGAACCCGCGCGGCTTGTGCGTCACGTCGAGATAGACACAATGCGCACCGGAGCGCTTCAGCTCGCGGTCGATCGCGCGGGCCACGATGTCGCGCGGCGCAAGCGACCCGCGCGGGTCGATCGACTTGGTGAAATCCTCGCCACGGGCATTCACCAACACGCCGCCCTCGCCGCGCACCGCCTCGCTCACCAGGAACGACCGGGCTTCGGGACCGACCGCCGCCGGGTTGTAAAAACAAGTCGGATGAAACTGGATGAACTCCATGTTGGCGATCGTCGCGCCCGCGCGCCAACCGAGCGCAACCCCGTCACCCGTCGCCGAGTCGGGATTGGTCGTGTAGAGATACACCTTGCCACAGCCACCCGCCGCGAGCACCACGCGGTCGGAGCGGAAGACGGCAACCTCGCCGGTCCGCTTGACCAGCACATACGCGCCGAGCACCCGGTCGTCGGCCACCGCGCCGAGCTTGCCGCTGGTGACGAGGTCCACCACGAAATGATCCTCGAGCAGCGTGAGATTCGGCGTGCGCCGCGCGGCCTCGACCAGCGCGCGCGAGATCTCATGTCCGGTGGTGTCCTTGGCGTGAAGAATCCGCCGATGGGAATGTCCGCCCTCCCTGCCGAGCAGATAGTGCGAGTTCTCCCGGTCGAATTGCACACCGTACGAAGCAAGGTCGTCGATCGCATCCGCCCCGTCGGCGACGATTGCACGCACCACCTCCTCGCGGCACAGTCCGGCACCGGCCTCCAGCGTGTCGCGCACGTGATGCTCGACGCTGTCGCCCGCGTCGCATCCGCCCTCGGGCAGCACCGATGCGATGCCGCCTTGCGCCCAAGCGGTGTTCGACTCCCCGAGACGACCTTTCGCCAGCACGACCACGGATCCGTGCTTCGCCGCGCGCAAGGCAAACGACAACCCCGCAATGCCGGCCCCGATCACGAGAAAGTCTGCTGTCATGCCCGGTCACCATGGGCCCGCCAGGCATTGGATCAAAGGAAATTTGCCATCACCTGTCTTGACCGAACCGCCAACCGCAGGCACCACTCTTGCATGAGTCTGTTTGTCACGGGCACCGACACCGGTGTGGGAAAAACCCACGTTACCCGGCTGATCCTCGGTTTACTCAGGTCGGCCGGAGTCGATGCGGTGGGATACAAACCGGTGGCCTGCGGCGATCGTGAGGATGCGATCCTCCTCGCCGAAGCATCGGGCGGGCTCGACCTCGAGCTGGTGAACCCGGTCCACCTGCAATCGCCCGTCGCTCCGCAGGTCGCCGCACTATTGGAAAACCGGCGGCTCGATCCGCAATCGCTCATCGACGGATACCACCGGCTCGCCGCCAGTCACGACGTCGTCATCGTCGAGGGTGCCGGCGGATGGGAGGTGCCGGTCAACGATGGATTCCGCATCTCCGATCTCGCCTTTGCACTCCGGCTGCCCGTGCTGCTCGTCGTCGCCAATCGTCTGGGTGCCCTCAACCACGCGATCCTCACCGTCGAGGCGATCCGCAACAAAGGGCTCGAGTGCATAGGAATGGTTTTGAACCAACTCGGAGATGAACTTGACACGGCGATGATCACCAACAAGGGCGTGATCGCCGAACTGACCGGCGTGCCGTTGGTCGATCACCTGATCCACGGTCAGGACACGCTCGATCCGGATCTGCCGACGCATCTCGGACTGAAGATTCCCGATATCCACGCCATTGGCGGCAACGTCTGACCCATCACAAGTCCCATGCCCGCCAAGCAGTTCCACGTCCGCCAGGCCGCCGTCTCCGCATTGCGCGCCTGGGCCAAAGGCAGGGACTACGCGGAGTCGCTGGTGGATCGCCACGCCCAGCGGCGCAGGCTCTCCGCAGCCGATCGCGCACTGCTCCAGGCAATTCTTTTCGGTGTGCTGCGCAACCGCCGGTTGCTCGATCATTGGATTGGCGAGTTGCGAAAGGGCAAGCTAGACGCGGAAACGCGCGATGTGCTGCGCGTCGGTCTCTGCCAGATCCTACTGCTCGGCATCCCCGATCACGCGGCGGTCAATGAAACCGTCGAGGCCGGCAAATCCGCCGTGCGCGGGCTGATCAACGCGGTG
>VHCM01000103.1 GCA_016871685.1 Verrucomicrobiota bacterium | reverse complement strand
GTCGTCGATCGACACGGTCAGGCAACGACTGCTCCAAGCCGAGCGCGAGGGCAGCATCCGACGCTTTCTCGTCATCTGCGGCGACCGGCCATCGATCCAGCAACTCGCGATCGAATCCGGCGTGCGAGCATTGCTCGTCACCGGTAGCAATCCGGTCGACGATACAATCCGCAGGATGGCCGAGGCCAACCACGTGCACTTGCTCTGCTGCGCGGCAGATACCGCCAGCGCGTCCACCCTCATCCGTTGCTCGCGCTCGGTGCGCCACGTGATGGAGCGCCGCTTCACCACCCTCTCGCCCGACGATCCGGTTTCGACGCTTCGCAAACGCCTCTCGGCCACCGATCAGGATCTGTTCCCGGTGGTCGATCCCGCAACCGGCCGCATGACCGGCGTCATTTCCAAATCCGACCTCATCGACCCACCGCGGATCCGCCTCGCCTTGGTCGACCACAACGAGTACGCCCAAGCGGTCAACGGGGTCGAGGAAGCGGAAGTCACCGAGGTCATCGACCACCACCGGCTCGCCGGCGATCTGGTCTCACGCGAGCCGATCCGGTTTCTCAACGAACCAGTCGGATCGACCTGCACGCTGGTTGCCCGCAAGTTCCATCTCCACCACATGCGGCCCGACCCCGGCGTTGCCCTCTGTCTGTGTGGCGGCATCGTTTCCGACACGCTCTGTCTGAATTCGCCGACCACCACCGCCACCGATCGCGAGATGCTCGCATGGCTCGCGCCGATTGCCGGTGTTGATGCTGAGGCATTCGCCGCAGAGTTCTTCGCCGTCGGCTCGCTCATCGCCAGCGGCACTCGCGCGGACATCCTCGATGCCGACCGCAAAGAGTTCGCCGAGCAGGGATTGCGCATCAGCATTTCGCAAGTCGAGGAACGCGATCTGCATGGCTTCGCCGAACGCCGGACCGAACTCGAGGAGGCACTGCGCGCGATGCACGAGACGCGCGGATACGACCTCAGTCTGCTTGCCGTCACCGATGTCGCCCTGCACCACAGCATGATTCTCGCCGCCGGCAATCCCGCGGTGCTGGCCAAACTCCCGTTCGAACGCCGCGATCCCTCGCTCTTCCATGCCCCGGGCGTCGTCAGCCGCAAGCGCCAGATTTTTCCCGCTGTATGCGAAGCGGTGCAACAAGCGGGCTGAAAAACCCGCGACCAAGATGGCGCACCCGTAGGGACTCGAACCCCAAACCTTCTGATCCGTAGTCAGACGCTCTATCCAATTGAGCTACGGGTGCGTTGCGCGCGGCGCGGGGATAAGGTAAGCCGCATGCGGGATCGCTGTCAAGAATTTCACGCCGGGCAGGTCACTTCGATTCGTGATGGGCGGTGTGGCGTATGAACCAATCACGCAGCAGGACCATACCGATCGGCGAGATCAGGGCCATCGCGCCGATCCAGACCCACACCAAGTGGTGCTGGGGATACGATGCGAGCGCGTTGCCCGCGGCATCGACGGGCGTGTAACGGTCGAGCAGCCAGCCGGACAGCGGACCAACGAACAGCTTGGCGAGGAAGAACGGCAGGATGGACAACGCCATGTAGGTGCCTTCCTTGCCCTCGGGCGCGATCTCGGCGGAGAACTGCATCAGCCGCGGCGACCAGATGGCCTCGCCAATGGTGAAGATGAGGATGAAGAAGACCAGCGGCCAGTATTCGGCGAGCGGCGGATTGGCAAGCAGCGCGGCCATGTCGGGAGCCATGCCAAGCCACTTGATGAAGACCAGCTCTCCGAGCACGCCACCGGTGAGCCCGGCAAACCAGTGCGATGGCATCGCGGCAATGAAACAGGACAAGGCCGAGATCCACGAACCCCACATCATCATCTTGTAAGAACTGGTCTTCTTGGTCCACGCGGCCACCAGCGGTACGAGGAAGACCACAAGGACGGGATTGAGCACGCCGTAGATCGATCCGATCTTCGCACCCTCGCCCAACACACGGATGCCGTACTTGGGAAACGTGTAGTGGAAGTGGAAAAACACAAAACGCACGAACAACGTCAGCGAGATAAGCCCGCAGTAGATCAGGAAGAACTTCTCGCCGACGGTGCCGCGGATCGTCTGCCACGTTTCGGTCGCGGTGCCGCGCAACGCCGCAAGGCCGGACCCGGTGCGGGCCACCGGGCGGACGCGCACGCCCTCCTCGGTCATCTCGACGCCATCGCGGATCACCCAAGTGAGCAGGAAGCTGAAACAGGTGGCGGCAAGGCCGTAGAGAAAGATCAGTTGGTAGGTCGAGAAGTGGATCCCCATCAGCACCGTGCCGAGGTTTTCATCGGTGATTTTTCCCGCAGCGTCCTTGAGTGCGTAAAATTCGCGCGCCCAGTCGAAAAACCAGCCGCCCGCGGCGAAGGCGAGGTTCATCACCACGTAGAACAGGCCGAAGCCAAGCGCGGCACCCTCCTTGGTCGTATAGCGCTTGAGCGCCACCGAAATGAGCGGGCCGACGATCGCAAATCCAATCCCCTGCGGCAGGAATGCGAAAAAGAAAATCAACCAAGGATTGGTCAGAAACGAGAATCCGACGCGGCCGACAATCAGGAACAGCACCGAAACAATCATCGTGCGACGGATTCCGAGCGTGTCGACCAACGCGCCGGCGAACATGCCCATCACGGAGAGGCAGATCGACCACACGGAAATGTAGGTGCCCGCCGCGACGTCGCCCAGCCCGCAATCCTTGGTCAGCCAGAGAATCACCGCCATGTTCATCGCGGCGTAGGCGGCGTATTCGACGACCTTGTAGGCGAAGAGCAGCCAGAGGTCGCGCGGCGACTCGCGCAGACCCTTGACGTAGCTCCAAATGATGAAGCCAAGAGCGATAAGGCCGCCGATCACGAATGACCAAGTGATCGCGTCGGCAAGGCCGAAGGCGGGCGATGCGGTGGCAGTGACGGCGGACATGAACGGGTTTTTGGTTTGGAAATGAGCCGGCACGGGCTTCGTCCGGCACCGGGGGTCAAGCTCCGCGCATCAGCGAGATTTCGGCAAGGGAGATCATCTTGGCAAGCAATCGCTCCCGCGGGGCGGACTTGAGGTCGGCGACACTCACCGAACGCTCGAGGGTGAACCTGCCCGAGCGTGTGCGGCGCAGGGCGCTCAAATGACCGCCGCAGCCGAGGCGTTCGCCGATGTCGTGGGCATAGGTGCGCACATAGAATCCCTTCGAGCAGTTCACGGTAAAATCGATTTCGGGCAGGGCGATGCGGGACACCCGGTAGCCGGTCACGCGCACCGGCCGCGACTCGCGCTCGATCGTCTGTCCTTTGCGCGCTAGCTTGTAGAGCGGCACACCGTCCTTCTTGATCGCAGAGACCATCGGCGGCATCTGCTCGAACTCGCCGGTGAACGATGCGAACGCGGCATCGATCTGCGTCGGCGACAAATCGGGAACAGGCCGGGTCTCGAGCACCTCGCCCTGACGGTCCTGCGTGCCGGTGGAAACACCGAGCGTGATCGTGCCCTCGTATTCCTTGTCCTCGCTCATCAGCAAATCCTGGATCTTGGTCGCGCGGCCGATCACGAGCATCAACAACCCGGTGGCCATCGGATCCAGCGTGCCGCAATGACCGATTTTCTTCGTATCCAGCGCGCGGCGGGCGATCGCAACCACGTCGTGCGACGTCATGTCGGGCGCCTTGTCGACCAACAACACGCCGCTCGGCCCCGCTGTTTCCAGTGGATTGGTTTTCATGAGTCAATCAGTGAATGCGGAATCGACCGCGCGGCGGACGGCGTCGAGCACGCGCGCCTTCGCCGCTTCGAGGGGACCGGGCATGCGGATGCCCGCAGCCAGCGCGTGACCACCACCGCCGAATTCAAGCGCGATGCGACAGACGTCGATGCGGCGATCCTTGGAACGCATCGACACGCGGATTTTTCCCTCGTCGCCGGGAAGTTCCTCGAAAAACAGGGCGACCTGTACCCCGCGGATCGCGCGGATCGTGTCGATCAGCCCCTCGCTGTCCTCCGGGCGCAGCGCAAGTTCGACGCGCGTGCGTTCGCGCAAGTCCCAGTGGGCCACCAGGCCGTCTGCACTGAGCTCGAGCGTGTTGAGCAGCGCGCGCATCAACTCGAGACGCCGGTACGGATGCTCGTCGTAGGTTTTTGAGTTGATCGCTCCGACGTCGAGACCGCGGCGGATCAGACCCGCGGCAATCTCGTAAGTCCTCGCGGTGGTCGCTGGATATTGGAACGATCCGGTGTCGGTCGAAATCGCGACATAGATTGCGTCGCGTGACTCAGGCGGCAGCGGCATGCCCAGCGCGGTGATCAACTCGTAGAGGATCTGACCTGTCGCAGGACTGGTCGGATCGATCAAGTTCACGTCGCCATAGCGCGTGTTCGAGACATGGTGGTCGATGTTGACGAGAATCCTGCGGTCCGCGGCGCATTTCAAGGCGGCCTCGCCGAGGCGCGATTCCGTCGCGTTGTCGAGTGCAAAGACGACATCCACGCCGATCGGGTCGACGGGCGGAGGCGTGACAAGGTGGGATCCGGCGAGAAACGCGAGGTTCTCGGGCAGGCCGTCCTCATTGACCAGATGCACGGTCTTGCCTATGGCGATCAGTGAACAGCCGAGTGCGATCTGCGAGCCGATGGCGTCGCCGTCCGGACGCACATGACTGAGCAACAGGAACGACTGGTGCGATTGGATGATATCGCCGATGCGCCGGATCGTGGCGGAATGTTCGGCTGCTGGTGTCGGGTCGCTCATGGGATGGAACCGCGGCGCGGGGCGCGGATTCTTGACGCGCACGCAGGACGCGCAAGGAGAAAGATGGCCGGGTTCCCGATGCAACCCGATGCGAGTGGACGCAGGATCAGGCCGTGACCGCCCCGCGATCGTCCTTGAGGCCGGATTTTTCCAGGAAATAGTCGTAGCCGCCGGTGTAGCGAGTCACGATACTTGCGGAATCGTCGGGCTTGCGGGTGACGTGAAGCGTGGTTTCGGCAAGCGTACGGATGAAGTGCACGTCGTGAGAAATGAATACCAGCGTGCCCTCGTAGGCCTTGAGCGCATTCACCAGCGAATCAATTGACAGGATGTCAAGGTGGGTCGTCGGCTCGTCCATCAACAACAGGTTGGGCGGATCGACGAGGAACTTCACCAGATTGAGCCGTGATTTCTCGCCACCGGAAAGCACGCCGCAGCGCTTCTCGACATCGGCCCGCCTGAACAGGAAGGTCCCGAGAATCGAACGCGCGTCTTCCTCGCGCAGGGTCGGACAACATCCCATCACCTCTTCAAGCACGGTGTTGTCCGGATTCAACGACTCGAGCCGGTGCTGCGAGTAGTAGCCGAGCTTGGTGGCATGACCGGGCTCACGCTTGCCCGAATCGATCGGAACGATGCCGGCGAGAATCTTGAGGAGCGTCGATTTGCCAGCGCCGTTGGGGCCGACCAGCACAATCCGGTCGCCGCGCTCAATCACGAGATCCAGGTCCTTGTAGACGCGCTTCGCACCGTAGGCTTGCCCGGCTTTGGCAAGCTCGATGACTTTTTGATTCGAGCGCGGCGGCTGCGGAAACGTGAAACGGAACGGCTTGCGCGGCGCACGCGGCTTCTCGATGCGGTCGAGCTTCTCGAGAAACTTGATGCGGCTCTGCACCTGCGCCGCTTTCGACCCGATCTGGCGGAACCGGTCGATGAATTCCTGGTGCTGCTCGATTTCCTTCTGCTGGTTGCGGTACGCCTGCACCTGCTGATCATAACGCGCGTCGCGCTGAGCCAGAAACGCGGTGTAATTGCCGGTGTAGGAAACGAACTTGGCCGCATCAGGATCAATCTCGACCACGGACTCGACAATCGAATCCATGAAATCACGGTCGTGCGAAATCATCAGGATCGCTCCGGGATAGTTGAGTAGGTACCGCTCGAGCCAGAGCAACGACAACAGATCGAGGTGGTTGGTCGGCTCGTCGAGCATCAGCAGATCGGGCTCCATCACCAGCAACCGGGCGAGGTGCGCCCGCATGACCCAGCCACCGGAAAACCCACGGGCAGGCTGATGGAAGTCATCCTGACGAAAACCCAGCCCCGCGAGGATTTTTTTCGCCTTTGGCTCGAGTTGGTAGCCGTTGAGGTGGTTGAACTGATCCTGCGCTTTTGCGTACTCGGGATGGGCATGATCCCCCCTTGCCTCGTGCTCGCGCATTGTCCGGAGGATGCCGACCATTTCCGGCGTCACTCCCATGGCGATCTCGATCACCGTTTCGTCGGTCGGTTCGCCGGACTCCTGCGCCAGATGGCCGAATACTGCGTATTCATCACGCTCAATGGTGCCCTCGTCAGGCCCGTCGTCACCGAGGATCATGCGAAACAGGGTCGACTTGCCTGCCCCGTTCGGGCCGACCAACGCCATCCGCTCGCCCCACTGGATCGACAAGCCCGCCTCGCGAAAGAGCGTACGACCGCCCAGGGTCTTGGTAAGCTTCTTGATCGTTAGCACGCGCGGGGTCTAATGAAACAACCCGAACAGAGCAAGGAAATCGGCACATTCTGATAAAGGGACAGTCCTTTTATCGATTTTAGGCTTGCGCTGGGTCGGGTGGTGGTCCAGTGTTGGACCATGAGGCGCGCAC
>VHCM01000102.1 GCA_016871685.1 Verrucomicrobiota bacterium | reverse complement strand
GCGATTGCTCGACGCCGACCGCATCGTGCGCATCGGCACGCTCACTGCAGCGTTTCTCAATCGCCGTGGCATCGCATCGCCGCGCATCGCCGTGGCCGGACTCAATCCGCACGCCGGCGAGGACGGCGCCTTCGGCGACGAGGAATCGCGCGTCATCGCGCCGGCGATCGCACGGCTCCGCGAGGCGCAGATGGCCGAGTTCAGCGGTCCCGCGGTTCCCGATGCGGTGTTCCGCCACGCCGCGCGCGGCGACTTCGACGCGGTGATCGCCATGTACCACGATCAAGGGCTCATCCCGCTGAAGCTTCTCGATTTCGACAACGCCGTGAACGTCACGCTCGGATTGCCCGTGCCGCGCACCAGCCCGGACCATGGCACCGCCTTCGACATCGCCGGCAAAGGCCTTGCCGATCCGTCATCGATGATCGCCGCAATCCGCCTCGCCTGCGAACTCGCGTGAGAGAAGCTGCAAAAACCCGCGGATGCGCGGTTTGTCAAGATTTGCAGCCTGACCCCATTTTACGCGGGCGGACGGGCGTGCGGGACACTGCTTAGAGTTGGCGAGGCGCTCAGTCCTCGTCGGTCAGCGGGGCCTTCGGCAGTTTGTCGACCTCGTCGAGCAAGTTGACCAACGGCACGCCGCGCGCCGCCGAGACATCCTCGACGAAGCGCAGGACCGGGGTGGACTTGAGCACCACGCGCTTCATCACGCGCGACTGGATGTGGCCGCGCTCACGGTTGAGCTTGTCGATCACCGCGGTGGCGTCGCCTCCAAGGACGCTGATCCAGACCCGGCCCTCCTTGAGGTCCTGTGTGACCTCGACGGCACCGACGGTGACGAGCTTGCCGCCCCATTCGTAATCGCGCTGCACGACCTGGCCGATCTCGCGGCGGAGCAACTCATTGATGCGGTTGGTGCGCTGGGACATGGGGAAAACCGGTGATGAAAACAAGCTGTGGCGGACCCACCCCGGACTCCGGTGGTGCCGGCCGTCCGCGGGCACCGCCGCGGCGTCAGAGCGTCTGCGGCACCTTTTCGAGGCGATAGCACTCGATGACGTCGCCCTCCTGGTACTCGTTGAACTCGCCCAAGCGGATGCCGCATTCGAAGTTCTGGCGCACTTCCTCGACCTCCTCCTGAAAGCGCCGTAGGGTGGACATGCGGCCGTCGAAGACGGGCACGCCGCCGCGGATGACGCGGGCGTGAGCCTTGCGGTGGATGCGGCCGTCGGTGACGAACGATCCGGCGGCGCGTCCGCGCGAAAGCTTGAAGACCTGGCGGACCTCGGCGTGGCCGATGACCGACTCGCGGGTGAGCGGCTCGAGCAATCCGAGCATCGCCTCGCGCACTTGGTCGATGAGTTCATACACCACCGAGTACAGCTTGATCTCGATGCCCTCGGCCTTGGCCGCCTTCACCGCCTTGGCCTCGACCTTGATGTTGAATCCGAGGATCACCGCATCGGTGGACGCGGCGTAGGCGACATCCGACTCGGTGACCGGCCCGGCCGCCGCGGTGATGAACTGGCATTCGACTTTGTCGGACTCGATCGCGAGAACCGCCTTGCGGATCGCCTCCACCGAGCCCTGCACGTCGCACTTGAGGATGAGCTTGAGCTGCGCCTTGCCGCCGCCTTCGCTGACCATCGCGTAGAGGTCCTGCATGCGGTTGCGGTGCTGCGGCTTGAGCCGTTCGAGGCGGAGTTTTTCCTGGCGCTCGCCCGCGAGTGTCTTCGCCTCGCGCTCGGATTTCATTTCCGTGAGGTGGTCGCCGACGTTGGGCAGTTCCTCGAAGCCGACAACCTCGACGGGCATGCCCGGATGCGCAGACTTCACGGTTTCGCCGCGATCGTTGACGAGTGAGCGCACCTTGCCCGAATAAGGTCCGCAAATGAAGGGGGTGCCGGTGCGCAGCGTGCCGGACTCGACGATGACGGTGGCGGTGGTGCCGCGGCCGGGCACAACGCGCGCCTCGATGACGGCCGCGCGCGCAAGCCCCTTGGGATTCGCCTTGAGTTCGAGCACCTCGGCCTGGAGCGAGATCAGGTCGAGCAAGTCGCCCATGCCCTGACCGGTGAGCGCCGAAACCGCGGCAAACTCGGTGTCGCCGCCGTAATCGGTGGTCTGCAGTCCGTTTTCGGCGAGCTGCGTCTTGACCCGCTCGACATTGGCCGAGGCGAGGTCGCACTTGTTGATCGCGACGATGATCGTCTTGCCCGCCTTGCGCGCGTGCTGGATCGCCTCGAGCGTCTGCGGCATGATGCCATCGTCGGCGGCGACGACGATCACGACGATGTCGGTGATGTCGGCACCGCGGGCGCGCATGTCCGTGAAGATCGCGTGGCCCGGCGTGTCGAGGAAGGTGATTTCCCGGTTGGAGTGGATCACCTGATAGGCACCGATGTGCTGGGTGATGCCGCCGGCCTCACCGGCCGTCACCTTCGACTTGCGGAAATAATCGAGCAGCGAGGTCTTGCCGTGATCGACATGGCCCATGATGGTGACGATCGGCGGACGCGCCTTGAGCAGCTCCTCGGGTTCGCGCGCGGGCAGCTCCGGCTCGGTGATGACCTGCTCGACCTTGTGAAATCCTTTCTCCTTGTCGCGTTTCTCGCGCTCGAAGACGAAGCCGTGCATCTCGCACACCTTGGCAGCCACCTCGGGCTCGATCGGCTGGTTGGGCGCGGGAAAAACCCCGAGCTTGATCAGGTCCGCCATGATGTTGAACGGCTTGAGGCCGAGGCGGGCCGCAAGATCGGGCACCAGGATGGGCGGCTTGATGACGATCAGCTTCGGGTCGTCGGACGGATCAAGATCGTCGTCGGGTGTGGTGGGCTCGACGGTTGGCTCCGCAGCCTTGGGCGGGAGCTTGACCATCGCCGGGTCGTCGCGTTCGAGGATTTTCGAGATCGTGCCGAGTACCGCCTTGGGTGGGACTGCCGCCTTGCGCACTTTGGGTTTTTTTTCCTCGGAAAACAGGTCGAGCGCCTCCTGCTTCGCCTTCTCAAGTTTGGTCGGGCCAGTCGCGGCGGCGGCCTCGAGGCGCTGGCGTTCCCGGCGCGAAAGCTTCTTGTCCCCGCCGATCAGATCGAGGGGTTCTTCATTGGCTCCGGGACTGTCGGTTTCCTTGGGCATCAGCGGGATGGAGGGGTTCGGCCGGAGATCGGGACGGATCATTCACCAGCCGCGGCGACGATCGCCTGGGCGCGGGCGAGGATGGGCTCGGCCTCTTCGACCGGGATGCCCACCGCATCGGAGATGTCCTGCGCGGACATGCCGACAATGTATTCCGGGGCAATGCCGCCGGCCAGCGTGAGCTTTTCGGCAAGCTCGTCGGTGATCCCGAGCAGTTCGCCCAGCGTGTGGGCCGCGCCACCGATCTTCTCCTTGAATTGCTCTTCCTTCGACTCGTCGCGACGCACCTGCACGTCCCAACCCATCAGGCGCGAGGACAACCGCGCGTTCTGACCCTTGCGGCCGATCGCCTTGCTCAGGTCGGCCTCGTCGACGGTGACATTCACCACCTTGTTCTCCTGATCGATCGTGATCGAGCGCAGCTCGGCGGGCTTGAGCGCCTCGCGGACGAATTCCGACGGATCCTCGCTCCAGCGGATGATGTCGACCTTCTCGTTGTTGAGTTCGCGGACGATGTTTTTGACGCGCGCGCCGCGCATGCCGACGCAGGCACCGACCGGATCGACCTTCGGATCACTGCTCCAGACGGCGACCTTGGTGCGGAACCCGGCCTCGCGGGCAATGCCGCGGATTTCCACGGTGTGGTCGGAGATCTCGTTGACCTCGGCCTCAAACAGCCGACGGACGAAATTCGGATGACTGCGGGAAAGGATGATTTCCGGTCCGCGGCCCTCGTTTTCCACGGCGAGCACGTAGCAGCGGATGCGGTCGCCGATGCTGTAGTCCTCGCCTTGGACGCGCTCGCGTCCAGGCATGATGCCTTCGAACTTGCCGAGGTCGACCATCACGTCGTTGCGCTCGAAGCGACGCACCGTGCCCGAGACGATGTCGCCGGCGCGGTCCTTGAACTCCTCGTAAATCATCTCCTTCTCCGCCTGGCGAAGGCGCTGCATCATCGTCTGCTTGGCGGTCTGCACGGCGATGCGGCCGAAGTCCTTGGGGGTGACATTGAACTCCATCATTTCGCCCACGGCGGCCTGCGGGTTCTTGCGCAGCGCGGTGGAGAGCGGCACTTCGTTGAATTTGTCGCGGCATTCGTCGTCGGGCACGATCTCGAGCGATGCGAAGATGCGGGTCTCGCCCTTGCGGGTGTCCACTTCGGCGCGCATTGTTTCGATCGCCTCGGCGCCGGGGACCATCCTGCGGTAGGCCGAAACGAAGGCGAATTCGAGGGCTTCCACCACTTTCTGGCGGTCGATGCCTTTCTCCTTCTCGTAATACTCGATGAGGGCGACGATGTCGTTGGTCATGGCGGCTGAGGGTCTGCGAACGGCCGATGGCGGTGTCCGGAGACGCAAAAGAGTGGGTGCGAGACCCACTCCTTTCTTTCGTCAGAAGCCGTTCGGTTGAAATCGTAGGCCACGACGCCGACCGCCTGCAAGTCCAATCTGCTCCGGGAAATTCTTTCAAAAAACCCGCAACTCAGGCCAACCAGCGGGCAATGCGGGCGCGGTTGTAGCGCTGGACGACGATGCACGGCAGGTTGGCGCACAGCGCATAGGCGACCATCACCCCGTCGGCCCACCACGGGTTCCACACAAAGAACACCGGGGCACAGGCGATGGCCGACCAATGGCAAAGCTCGCCGCGCCACGCCTCGCGGGCGAAGCGCTCGAGATCCGCGGGGCGACGTCCGCCGAGCCGCGCCTTGGCGACCCCGCCGGCAAACCACGACGCGCCGTCGGGCAGCCGGTCTTTCCAACGATGGACGGCAAGCCAACGACGGTAGCATGAGCCGTCGCCCTCGGCCCGCAGCGGGCGCAGCGGACGGAACCACGCCGCCGGCATTCGGGTGAAGACCCAGGCCAGCACCAGCTGGATGACCGGCCAGCCGCCGATATTCAGCGCGACGACCCAGGGCAGCGGCAGCTCAATCGGCATGGATCTCCCTTCCTTTCCAAGTGACCTTGCGGCCGGAGTGTGCAGCCGAGCGCGCGAAGATCGCGAAGAAACACACCAGCGCGACCGGATACAGCGGTGCCCACCACCAACGAAAGCTTCCGACACGGCGGGCGAACACGGCGAGCTGCGCCGATGCGGCACCATGGAGCGCCAGCCACTCGACCGCGCAGCCGGACAAAAGACAGCCCGCCGGGACGATCAGCAGCCCAGTGAGCCAAGCGGTGATCACACGCATCGACCAAGCCGGGACTTGTCCGGCACCCGAGGCAAAGCCTTTGGTCCAGCCCTCGACCAAATCGCCGAAACCAACCGGATACATGCGGAAGGAAACCACGCCGCGGCCAACGGCCGATGCCACCGCAATCCCGGCCTCCCGGGCATGCCGCGCAAGGCGGAAGTGCTCGAGCACCTTGTCGCGCACCCGCTGGTGACCGCCACAGCGCTCGTAGGAAACGCGGTCGATCAACAGCATGGGACCAAACAAACCCTGCGGCGCAGTGCCCAGCACCATGTTGAGGTTGAAGAACAACGACAGGTGCTCGACCGGGGTTTCCACCGCATGCCACGGGCACAAGGAAAACGCGCCGCCCGGCCAGGCATCGACCAGCCGCCGCAAACCGTCCGGCCGCTCGAAGCGCACATCGGCATCGACAAACAACAGCAGCCCGCCCGAGGCCGCCCGCGCGCCGCAGTGGCACGCATGCGTTTTGCCGCGCCACCCGTCGGGCAGCGAGCCAGGACTCACAACGCGCGCGCCGGATGACCGCGCGATCGCCGCCGTGCCGTCGGACGACGCGTCATCGACGACGATCACCTCATGCGGCCGCAGCGATTGCGCCGCAAGCGATTCGAGCAAGGCCGGCAGGTTGTGCGCCTCGTCGCGTGCCGGGATGATGATCGAGAGTGAAGGTGGCGGCGCGCCCCCCGCCGCACGGCTGCGCGACGGTAGCGACCGCAAGCGCGGCCCCAACAGGAATCCCGCACAAAGCAGCAGCAAGGCGATGGACCAGAACACCCACATCGATCAACGCACCCTGCATGGGGTGTTCGGCTTCCGCAAGCACCACGGGCGGCCGCCGCCGATTGCCGGAGGAGTGGATCCTCTTGCCAATCGGGGCGCATCATGAAGCATTGGATTGTGAAGCAGAAACTGCTCTCCGGGGGCAACCCCCAGATCCCCAAGGCCGATGGCGACGCGGTTGTGCAGGCCTACGGCTTTCGCTCGCCGGAGCACAAATCAAATTGCCGGTTGTGATCGATTCCACGTCCGGCGACGCAACCCGCATCAAGAGGATTTCTGCCAAGCCCTTGGTTATCCGTCCTCACGCAAATACCAGCAGGAAGGCGGGCCGTCACTGCGCGAGTGCTTTGAGATGATCCGGGATTGGTCCACGACACCGGTGTTGGACATCCGGCGCATGTTGGACGCGGTGATCTTTGCGGCAGTGACGGGTAATGCCGATGCCCATGGAAAAAACCACTCGTTTCTTTACGCACGGAACACCCGCAGGATGGCACCGCTTTATGACCAAGTCTGCACTCTCGCCTGGCCGGAACTCTCGACCACGCTA
>VHCM01000101.1 GCA_016871685.1 Verrucomicrobiota bacterium | reverse complement strand
GTGTCCGATGCCGCATGGTCTGGTCTGCGCGCCCGCGACCGTGCCATATTCGAAAACAACTGGATCAATTCGCCTGAAGGAATAAAAAGAGCCTTCGCACGGGTTTTCCAAGACGATCACAATGATGCATGAACGGATATCTTGATTTCAACGGAGTGAAGCCGGTGGCCATGGGCTGCATGCGCATCGTGTACGCCCACCCCCATGATCCCGATTTGTTGGTGAAGGTGATACGGCCCGATGTGATTGAAGAGCGCTGGGGAAAAGGCCGCGTGTGGTACAAAACCTCACGCCGCTACAGGCAATACATTTCCTATGTTCGTGAGATCCATGAATTTGTGGCCGAACACGCGACACATGGAAATAGCCCTCATTTTGTACAGGAAATTGTCGGATTGGTGGACACCACCGCGGGCCTGGGCTTGGTGACCAGGGCCGTTCGCGACCGATCGGGTAACTACGCACGTTCTCTCGACCAACTGGTCAAGGCTGGTGGGTTCACACCGGAAGTCCAAAGGGCTTTGGATGTTGTGATCGCGCAGTTGCTCGATTCCACCGTGATCGCAAGCGATCCTCATGCCGGCAACCTGGTATTTGCCTACAGTGAGGAGCACGGTGACCACTTTGTGATTATCGACGGACTCGGCAATAGCAATCTCATCCCGTTCAAGGACTACTTCCGGTTTGTAAACCGCCGCAGCAAAGAAAACCGCATACGGCGCCTGCGCAGATACATAGCCAGCATCAAGCCCTGATACCCATGACCCGCTATTTCGTGACCAAGGACCGGACACCGCTGGCGGAAGGCCGCGTCCGGAGGATCTACAGGCACCCTGATCACGGCTCGTGGCTGGTCAAGGTGCTTCGGCCGGAGATTTCGCAATCCGCACGCGCCAATCGTGGCTCTTGGTGGCGCGGCACGCGGCCATTGGGGCCCCATTCAGTGTTTCTCCGTGAGATCAATGAATATGTGGCATCCCATGCCAACGATCCGTCCAGCCTGGATTTCACCCAGAAGGTTATCGGTTTGCTGCCGACCGATCTCGGGATCGGAATCGTTGTCGAGGCCGAATGCGACCGGGCGGGAAATTTGGCGCCAACCACCGACCAACTGATCCGCCGTGGCGGATTCGATGCGACGGCACAACACGCAATGGCGCGCTTTATCAATGCACTCATGCACAGTCCTCTGGTCGTCAGCGACCTGCATTGGAGCAACCTCGTGTATTCGTATTCAGTGAGATTGGGTGAACGCTTTGTAATCATCGATGGCTTGGGCATCGCCAACCCGATTCCTTTGAAAGCATGCTTCCCTATTCTCAACCGTCGAAGCAAGCAGGCCCGGATAGATAGATTGAAGCAAACACTTGCGAGGGAGCTTGGCTTGGAATCTCTGATAGAAGAATTGAGACCCTGAAGAACGAGGTTGCACGTCATCAATCCGTGTTGACGTGACTCCATTCAAGCGGCGTGCCGAACGCGAGATCGCAGGCGGCACTGCGGCCGAGGATGTCGGGCAAATGTTTCGGCGGCAGGCCGTGGCCCGGACGCACCGAGCGGATATTTTCAGCGGTGAACATTTCGCCCGCGGCGATCGGTTTCGCCACGAAAAGCGAACGACGGAACTGGATCGACGGCCTTTGCGAGTCGGTGAGGTCGAAGGTCGGCGAGCCGAGCGATTGTTCCGCGGTGCTCACGCCTTCGACGAGTTGGCGGAATTCGTCCGGTTCCAGCGAAAAGTGCGAGTCCGGTCCGCCGTCGGCGCGGCGCAGCGTGAGGTGTTTTTCGATCACGCACGCGCCGAGCGCGGCCGCCGTCACGGGCACCGCGATGCCGAGCGTGTGGTCCGAGAGCCCGGCCGGGCAGCCGAAGCGCTCCTGGAGATATGGGATCGTGCGCAGATTCATCTCATCCGGCGGCGCGGGGTAGGCGGAGACGCACTTGAGCAGCGCAACGCCCGCAGCCCCAGCATCGCGCGCGACTTGCACCGCTTCCTCGACCTCGCGCTCGGATGCCATGCCCGTAGAAATCACCAGCGGCTTGCCGGTGGCGGCGGCTTTGCGGATCAGGCCGTGATCGACGATTTCAAATGAAGCGATCTTGTAGGCCGGGCAGTCGAGCGATTCGAGAAAGTCCACTGCGCTGTCATCAAAGGGCGATGAAAAACAAGCGATACCATGTTTCCGCGCGGCGGCGAAAAGTTCGGCATGCCATTCCCATGGCGTGTGCGCCTCATCATAGAGATCATACAAACGCCGGCCGCTCCATGCGGTGCCTTCGCCGATGCGGAAAAAAGGACTGTCGCAATCGAGTGTGATGGTATCGGCGCGATAAGTTTGCAGTTTGATCGCATCCGCGCCGGCCTCGGCGGCGGCGGCAATCAGCTCTAGGGCGGTTTCGATGCGCTGGCCGTGGTTCGCCGAGAGTTCGGCAATGATATAACATGGCGCGCCTGCTCCGATGCGGCGGCCGGCGATGTGGATGTCCTCGCAGCGGGTCATGGCGTATGGATGTAAAGCAGCCGGTCTTGATGGGAAGGATCAATTTTTTGTTGGAACCCGGCGCGGGCGAAAGCGCGTCGCGAGGCTTCGTTGGAAGGCTTGATCCATGCGTGGATCGCGGCATCCGGTCGGAGCGTGCGGATGGCGTCCACCGCGCGGGATATGACGAGCGCCGACCAACCGCGTCCGCGCGACGATGGCGACAAGTTGATGGAAATGGTGAGGACGTCTTTGTCAGCCGCATCGAAGCGGATCAGGCCGATGGCTTCTCCGCCCGCAGTGGCGATCCAGACCGGGTCTGCGGATGCAATGCGGCGCAAGAACCAGTCGCGGTGCGTTTCCCATGGGATCGGATCGCTGGAAAATGATGCGGCGCGCGAGTCGGGATCGTTCGCCCATTCCCATGTCTGCCGCGCGTCATCGTCGGTGGCGGGGTGGAAGGAAATTTCCGGCAAACCGAGCGCGTCGCAGGCTCGCCCGGCACCCATGCCATCCACCAGCGCGGAGGCTGAGGTAGATAAAGTTTGCCGCGATTTTTCATCGTGAAACAAGGCATGGAGCTTGCCGGCATCGAGTTGCCATCCGTCGCTTCGCGCATCCGCCAACGGCACGGCGCAACCCAACTTTGTCAGGTCGTCGGCGACTTCCTCCTGATTGCCGGCGGTGACGATCAGCCCGGTGGGAAGTCCGTGGTGTAGTGTCTCAAATGCGGTGGTGCTCGGTGAAACGATCGCCGTATCCGCCCACAGGTAATGCGGCCGCATCGATGCCGGGCAATGGATCACTTCGACGCTCGGAGCGAGTTGAAGGAATGCATCCAGATTCGTGGCGGCGGGACCGACCACCGCGCGGAGTGAAACATCGGGCTCCAGCGCGATCGCTTGCGCCGCTACCTGCGGACCGGCGTTCCGCGGATCGGCACCGCCGAGTACCAGCAACACGCGTTGCGCGCTTGGCGATGTGGTAACCGGTTCGTCCGCGCGGCGGATTTCATCGCGGACCAATAAAAACTCCGGACCCGAAGGCGCTTCGCCCGGCAGCGCTACCGCGCGTGGTGAAATCCGCAAGTCGGCCAGCGGATGGATCGGCACGGTGAAGTCGTTCAGTGCGGCGGTTTTCCAGCGCCGCGTGGTTGGCAGCGCACGCCACCAGTTATCCGTTAGATCGTAATGATCCACCAGCAAGGCGACCGCGCCGCCGTCGGTGACGGCCGCCGCGGTATCGAAGGCGTCGTTTTCAGGATCGATGCGGACGACATCCGCGCCGGAAGAGATGAGTTTTTGTTCGAGCGCGTCGGGCAGCGCTGCGCAAAGGAACCGGACGCGTCCACCGCGTGCCAGCCAGGTTTGAGCGATGGCGAGCGTGCGCATGATGTGGCCGGTGCCGCCGTGATGGCTGGCATCGGCACGGATCGCGAGCAGCGGTCCCGGCGCGTTCATGACTCCGGTGCGAGGGTTTTCTGGGTGACGGTGGAGTTGATGGATAACCATTCGGGATGTTTTTCCAAAACCTCCAGCGTGTCCTGCCAACGGAACGCGCCGGGCGGCAGCGCCAACAACACACGCTCCAACAGCGCGTGGTCGTCGGGCGTGTCGAGCGTCCAGCGATGGGCTGATAGATCCACCGGCGGATCGATGCGGCCGAGCGAGAAGCGCGCGGGATTCCGATAAAGATATGGCGTGACATGCTCGCGCTCTTCGCACGCGGCGGCCTCCCTGCCGGCGCGTTGCAAGGCATCGGCACGCATCACTTCCACATCCAAGCCGTGCGGGATTTTTCGCGGAAGCTGTGTGTTGGAAATGTAATCGAGGCCGCGCGGATCGTTTTTCAATGCGCTGACCAGTTCGTCGATCATCGCCGGATCGGTGAGCGGGCAGTCGCCGGTGATGCGCACCACGATCTCCGCCGGGTGGCGCTCCAGTGCTGTTAGAAAACGGTCGAGCACGTCGTCCTCGCTGCCTCGCACGCAAGGCCAGCCGCGTGCGGCGCAGCATTCCGCCACCGCGTCGTCCGCGGGAAGTGTGGATGTGGCGATGACGAATTGATTGGCCTCACGTGCCGCGCGTACGCGTTCGACGACATGTTCGAGCGCGGGTTTTCCGGCCAGCGGCATGAGCACCTTGCCGGGCAGCCGGGTGCTGCCCATGCGTGCCTGGATGACGACGAGCGTTTTCATGGAATCGATCACGCGCCGCCGAGTTCGCGCACCGCGGCGATGACGCGCGCGACATCGCCAGCGGTCAACGACGGATGCAGGGGCAGCGAGAGACAGCGTGTGTAATATTTCTCCGCCACCGGGCACTTGCCGGGGCAGTAGCCATAAGTGCGTCGATACCAAGGCTGGAGATGGACCGGGATGTAGAGCACTTGCGAGCCGACGCCGCGACAGCGCAGTGCGGCCATTACATCGCTGCGGCTGCGCCCAAGCGCGGGGAAATCGATTTCCACCGTGTAGAGGTGCCACGAGATATGATCGCGGTCTTCTATTACGCCGAGCCCGGGAGTTTCGAGCCACGGGAGATCGGCGAAGGCATTGTTATATGTCGCCACGATTTCGCGGCGGCGTTCGATGAAACAAGGCAGTTTGGCGAGTTGCGTGCGGCCGAGCGCGCACTGGATGTCGGTGATGCGATGGTTGTGGCCGAGGTCGTGCATTTCATAAACCCACGGCCCGACTTCGGCGAGCGGTCCGCCGTCCACGCCGAAACCTTCGAAGCGTGCGGCATCGCGTTCCACGCCGTGCGAGCGGAACAAGCGTGCCTTGCGCGCGAATTCTCCATCACTGGTCACCAACATGCCGCCTTCGCCGGTGGTCATGGTTTTTACCGGATGAAACGAGAACACCGTCATCTCCGCCCACGGATGGTTGCCGGTTTTCCATGCTTTCCCTTCGCGGAAAAAACCGCCGCCGGTGGCGTGGCTGGCATCCTCGATGACAACTGCGCCATGCGCGCGGGCGATCTTCGCGATGCGCGGCATGTCCGCAGGTTGGCCGCCGAAGGCCACGGGAACGACGGCTTTCACATCATCCGTCCACATGGCTTCGAGCGCCGCGGGATCGAGATTGTGCGTGACCGGATCGATGTCGGCGAAGTCCGGCGTGGCTCCCACGAAAGCCGCGCAGTTGGCGGATGAGAGAAACGTGTTGGGCGAGGTGATGACGCGGTCGCCTGGACCGATGCCGGCCACATGCACGGCGGCGTGCAGCGCGGCGGTGGCATTGGCGAAAGCAATCGCATGCGCGGAGCCGGTCATCGCCGCGAATTCCTTTTCAAAGGCATCGACCTCCGGGCCGGAGGTGAGGAAATCCGAGCGCAACACGCGCGCCACGGCGGCGATGTCCTCGTCGTCGATCCACTGTCTCCCGTAGGGAAGGAAATCAGACATGGAAATCCGGATCGACGTGTTGGCGGATGAGATCGCGCAGTTCCGCGGCGGTGAGCCATTCGTTGTTGGTGCCGGAGCTGTAGCAGAAATCCTGCGCCACCGGCTTGCCGCGGTGGTGCGCTCCGTAGCGTTGCATCAACTCGTCGCGCGATTCCTGATAGAGCATCGGCACGATGATGTAATGGCGGTCGGTTTCGAGGGTGTTCGGCGCGTCGCTCGAGGTGATCATTTCCTCATGCAGCTTCTCGCCCGGGCGGATGCCGACGATTTCCTGCTTGCACTCCGGCCCGATCGCTACGGCGACTTCGGTGATGCGGTAGGAAGGAATTTTCGGCACATAGATCTCGCCGCCGAGCGAGTGTTCCAGCGCGTGCATGACGAGGTCCACGCCGCCGTCGAGCGAGATGTTGAAGCGCGTCATGTTGGTGTCCGTGATCGGCAGTACGCCAGACTTGCGCTTTTCCAGGAAGAACGGGATCACCGAGCCGCGCGAGCCCATCACGTTGCCATAGCGCACCACCGAAAAGCGGATGTCGTGGTGGCCGCGGATGTTGTTGGCGGCGACGAAGAGTTTGTCCGAGCAGAGTTTGGTGGCACCGTAAAGGTTCACCGGTGCGGCCGCCTTGTCGGTGGAAAGCGCCACCACGTGTTTCACGCCGGCGTTGATGCAGGCCTCGATGAGGTTCTGCGCGCCGAGCACGTTGGTCTTGATGCACTCGAACGGATTGTATTCCGCGGTGGGCACCTGTTTGAGCGCGGCGGCGTGGATCACGATGTCGATGCCCTCCATCGAGCGGGCCACGCGGTCGGCGTCGCGCACGTCGCCGATGAAGTAGCGGAGCTGGGGGAATTCCGCGGGCGAGAAGCGCT
>VHCM01000100.1 GCA_016871685.1 Verrucomicrobiota bacterium | reverse complement strand
CAGCCTGGTGGCGATGGAGCCGCCCACCGACCTCGGTGCCGACGGCATCCGCGACGAGAAAGTGAAGGTGATCCGGTCGCTGAGGCGTTGGGACACACCGGAGAAAGTCGCCGCCAATGTCGTGCGCGCGCAGTACACCGCCGGACACGTCGACGGCCGTCCGGTGCCGGGATACCGCGGCGAGGACCGTGTCGATCCGCAGTCGCGCACCGAGGCCTACGTCGCGTTGCGCGTCCTCATCGATACCTGGCGCTGGAGCGGCGTGCCGTTCTACATCCGCATGGGCAAGCGCCTGCCCAAGAAGTCCACCGAGATCTCGATCCACTTCAAGGAGGCACCCTGCGTGCTCTTCAACACGCCGGCCTGCGGCGGACTGCCCGGCGGCAACGTGCTGGCCATCCGCATCCAGCCCGACGAGGGCATCTCGCTGCGCATGGTGTCGAAAATCCCCGGTGCCAGCCTGCGGCTCGAACCGGTGAAAATGGATTTCCACTACGCGACGAGTTTCGGCCACGCCAGCCCGGAGGCCTACGAGCGCCTGCTGCTCGACGCGATCGCCGGCGACGCCACGCTCTTCGCGCGCCGCGACGAAGTCGAGGAGGCGTGGAAATTCATCGACCCGATCCAGACCATCTGGCACGCCGGCGACGGCGCTCCGCCGATCGCCGAATACACCGCCGGCACCTGGGGGCCGCGCGAGGCCGACGCCCTGCTCCATGCCGACGGCCACTCGTGGCGGCGGCTGTGAGTGGCGTCTTGGTTTTAAATCGATTTCATTCCATTGGTGGAATGACTTCCTGATCTGGGGGGATCCCGGCACTCGGGAAATCGGCGGTTTTTTCCACAAGTTTCTTGTCCGGCGAAGCTGGATTTCCGACCCTTTTCCCACCCCATGAGCGAGCACTCCGAAGCGTCTCCCAAAGCCGAAACCCAGGTGGCCACCGGTCAGGAATACGGTGCCGCCCAGATCGACAAACTCGAGGGCCTCGACGCCGTGCGCAAACGGCCGGGCATGTACATCGGCGACCCCGACGAGCGCGGCCTGCACCACTGCGTGTTCGAGGTGCTCGACAACTCGATCGACGAGCACCTCGCGGGCCATTGCAGCCGGATCCGCGTCTCGATCCACGTCGACGGCTCGGTCTCGGTGGCCGACAACGGGCGCGGCATCCCGGTGGACGTGCACCCGAAGTTCGGCATGCCGGCCGTCGAGTTGGTGCTCACCAACCTGCACGCCGGAGGCAAGTTCGGCCAGGGTGCCTACAAGTATTCCGGCGGACTCCATGGCGTCGGCGCGAAATGCGTCAACGCGCTCTCCGATTGGTTCCGCGCCGACATCATGCGCGACGGCAAGGTGCACCGCATCGGCTTTGTCCGCGGCAAGACCACCGAGCCGCTGCACGTCGTCGGCGAGTGCGCGACGGGCAAGACCGGCACGACGATCACGTTCTTTCCCGACGCGACGATCTTCGTCGACACGATCGAGTTCAAGTTCGACCGGCTCGCCACGCGCTTGCGCGAGCTGGCCTTCCTCAACCCGGGTCTCACCATCGACCTCGAGGACGAACGCCCCGAGTCGGCGCGCAAGACGACCTTCTTTTATGCCAAGGGCATCGAGGAATTCGTGCGCCAGCTCGGTGAGAACAAGACGGTGATCCACGACGAGCCGGTCGTGCTCTCGGGCAAACGCCAGGTCGAGCTGGACTACGACGGCAAGCAGACCACCGACGATGTCTTCACCGACGTCGTGTTCCAGTACAACGACTCGTACAACGACCAGATCCTCTGCTTCGCCAACTCGATCCCCAACGGCGACGGCGGTACGCACCTCACCGGATTCCGCACCGCGCTCACCCGCGGCATCAACCAGTACGCCAAGGCCAACAAGATCCTCAAGGACAAGGACCCCGCGCTCTCCGGCGACGACGTGCGCGAAGGCCTCGTCTGCGTCATCTCGGTGAAGATGCCCAACCCGCGCTTCTCGTCGCAGACCAAGGACAAGCTGGTCAACACCGAGATCGAGGGCGTCGTCTCGTCCATCGTCTACGAGGGACTCATGCAGTTCTTCGACGAAAACCCGGCACTGGCCCGCAAGGTGATCGAGAAATCGGTGAACGCCGCCCGCGCCCGCGAGGCCGCGCGCAAGGCGCGCGAAACGGTGCGCAAGTCCGCGCTCTCCGGCGGCGGGCTGCCCGGCAAGCTCGCCGATTGCTCGGAGCGCGATCCCGCAAAATCCGAACTCTACATCGTCGAGGGCGACTCCGCGGGCGGCTCGGCCAAGCAGGGCCGCGACCGCCGCACCCAGGCGATCCTGCCGCTGCGCGGCAAGCTCATCAACGTCGAGAAGGCGCGCCTCCACCGCGCGCTCCAGAACAAGGAGATCCAGAGCATGATCACCGCCATCGGCGCGGGCATCGGCGACGGCGACCAGGAGGGATCGTTCAACATCGACAAGGTGCGCTACCACAAGATCGTCATCATGACCGACGCCGACGTCGACGGCTCGCACATCCGCACACTGCTGCTCACGTTCTTCTGCCGCCACATGCCGGAACTCGTCAAACGCGGCCACCTCTACATCGCCCAGCCGCCGCTCTACCTCGTCACCCGCAAGAAACGCTCGGAATACGTCCAAGACAACGACCAGCTCGACCGCATCCTCATCGAGCTCGGCGCGGGTGAGGTCGTGCTGCGCACTCACGACCAGTCGCGCACCTTCGCCGCGGAGGAACTCAAGGACATCCTCGCCACCCTCTCGTCGCTCGACCGCTACGCGCGCAGCATCGAGGGCAATGGCGGCAACTTCCGCGATTATCTCGACGCGCGCGACGCCGGCGGACGGCTGCCGGAGTTCATGGTGCGCGTGCGCGAAGGCAACGAGGAACAGGTGCGCTACTTCACCGACGAGGAATCGCTGCGCGGATACGCCGCCGCCAACCGCGACCTCCGTCTCTTCGACGAGCCCGTCGACGAGGCGGAGCCGGCCGCCGCTCCCTCGGCCGCCGGGCCGACGCGACGCGCCATGCTTCACGAACTCCACGAGTCCCACGCGATCGCCAAAATCTTCGGCCGCCTCACCGCCGCCGGCATCGATGTCGCGACCTTCCACTCCGACGATGTGCCGCTCTTCGACTTGCTCGAAGGCGAGGGCTCCAAGGCGTACGCGACACCGGTCTTCTCCATCCCCGACATCCTCAACAAGGCGCTCGAGGTCGGCCGACGCGGCGTCCAGATCAAACGCTTCAAGGGCCTCGGCGAAATGAACGCCAAGCAGCTCTTCGAAACCACCATGGACCCCGCGCGCCGCCAGTTCCTGCGCGTGCGGCTCGACGAGGACAACCTCGTCGAAGCCGACAAGATGTTCGACGTGCTGATGGGCGACGTTGTCGAGCCGCGCAAACGCTTCATCGAGGACAACGCGCTCAATGTCAGGAATTTGGACGTGTAATCATCAGTCAGCGGTCATCAGTCAGCGGTTATCAGGAAAGAACATGAAAAGCGCAGTCAACGATCTGGAGATTTATCGCGACGCGATGGATATCGGCGAAGAAATCTGGGCGATTGTTCTCAGCTGGGACCTCTTCACCAAGGATACGATCGGCAAGCAGCTTGTCCGGTCGGCGGATTCCATTGCCGCCAATCTTGCCGAGGGCTACGGGCGTTTTCATTTCAAGGAAAACAAGAAATTTTGTCATTACTCACGTGGATCAGCTGAAGAAACGCAAACGTGGATCGAAAAAGCCGCCCGCCGCAATTTATTGGAACGCGAGGCCGCCCGAATCCTCTATGATCGTGTCGAAACCTTCAAAAAACGCCTGAACGCGTATATACGCACCATTGGCCCGGTCGAATCCAAGACCAATGACTGATGACTGATGACCATTGACCCATGACCACCGACTCCATCAAACCGATCAACGTCGCCGAGGAACTCTCCCAGTCGTTCCTGGAATACTCGATGTCGGTCATCATCTCCCGCGCGCTGCCCGACGTGCGCGACGGGCTCAAACCGTCCCAGCGCCGCATCCTCTACGCGATGCGCCAGCTCGGCGTCACGCCCGGCAAAGCCCACGTCAAGTGCGCCAAGATCGTCGGGGAAACGATGGGTAACTTCCATCCGCACGGCGACCAGGCGATCTACACGACGCTGGTGAACATGGGTCAGCCATGGTCGATGCGTGAACTGCTCGTCGACGGTCAGGGCAACTTCGGCTCGGTCGAGGGCGACGCCGCGGCGTCGATGCGATACACCGAGGCGCGGCTGCACCATCTCGGCCTGGCGATGATGGAGGATCTCGACAAGGAAACGGTCGACTTCCAGCCGAACTACGACGGATCGCAGGAGGAGCCCTCGGTGCTGCCCGCCGCGTTCCCGAACTTCCTCGTCAACGGCGGCACCGGCATCGCGGTGGGCATGGCCACCAACCTCGCGCCGCACAACCTCGGCGAGGTGATCGACGCGATCCGCGCGCAGATCGACAACCCGCGCATCACGCTCACGGAGCTGATGCAGCACGTCAAAGGCCCGGATTTCCCGGTGTCTTGCGAGATCCGCGGCATCCGAGGCATCGAAGAGTACTTCCGCACCGGCCGCGGCTCGATGCGCCTGCGCGGCAAGGTCGAGATCGAGGAAAACGAGAACGGCAAATCGATCATCGTCATCCGCGAGGTGCCCTACGGCGTCAACCGCGCGACCCTGCAGGAACGCATCGCCGAGCTGGTGAATGAAAAGACGCTTACCGGCATCTCGGGCATGCGCGACCTCTCCGACGAGGAGACCCGCATCGAGATTGAGCTGAAGCGCGACGCCCGCCCGCAGGTCGTGGTCAACCAGCTCTTCAAGCTCACCGCGCTCGAGACGTCGTTCAGCGTGAACATGCTGGCGATCCACCGCAACCGGCCGAAGCAGCTCTCGCTCAAGGAGGCGATCGACGCCTACATCGAGCACCGCCGCGAGGTGGTCCTGCGCCGGACGCGCTTCCTGCTGGGCAAGGCGGAGGAGCGCGCCGAACTGCTCGAGGCGTTCCTGCTCGCGCTCGGGCACCTCGACGATTTTATCCGGATCATCCGCGACTCGAAGAACCGCGACGAGGCTCGCGAGCGGCTCGCGGCCTACGCGTTCAGCACGGCCACGGCGGAGCGTCTCGGCATTCTGATCCGCTCGCAGGCGGCCGTGCAGGGCGACCGCTACGTGTTCTCCGAACGCCAGGTCAACGCGATCCTCGAACTCCGCCTCTACCAGCTCACCGGCATGGAGCAGGACAAGGTGAAGGACGAGTACGACACGATCCTCGCGGAGATCAAGGACCTACTCGACATCCTCGCGCGCGAGGCGCGCGTGCTCGGCATCATCAAGGACGAGCTGCAGGTGATCCGCGACAAGCACGCGACGCCGCGCAAATGCCCGATCGTCGCCGAGGCGGGCGAGGTCGCCATCGAGGACCTGATCGCCAACGACGCGATGATCGTGACGCTCTCGCACCGCGGCTACATCAAGCGCACGCCCGCCAGCGAGTACCGGCTCCAGGGCCGCGGCGGCAAAGGGCTCAAGGGCATGGAGCGCAAGGGCTCCGGCAAGGACGAGCCGGAGGATTTCGTCGAGCACCTGTTCTCGGTGCAGGCGCACGACTACATCCTGTTCTTCACCAACACCGGGCGAATGTACGTCGAGCGCGTGTTCGAGCTTCCCGAAGGCTCGCGCACCTCGGGTGGCCGCTCGATCCGCAACGTGCTCAACCTCAAGCCCGACGAGAAGATCGCCGCGATGCTCCGCTTGGAAAAAGCGGCCGACGACCAGGGCAACGACGTCACCTTCCGCGAAGACGCAGGATTCGTCTTCTTCGCCACCCGCTCGGGCAAGGTCAAGAAGACCGCGCTCCACGACTTCCGCAACTACCGCAAGGACGGCATCATCGCGATCCTCCTCGAGGAACACAACGAACTCATCGGCGTGCGTCTCACGTCGGGCGACGACGAGATCGTCCTCGTCACCCACGAGGGCCTCAGCATCCGCTTCCACGAGCAGGACGCCCGTGCGATGGGCCGTGCGTCGGCTGGCGTCATGGGCATCCGCCCGGTCGAGGGCGACTTCGTCGTCGGTCTCGCCAGGGTCACGTCCGGCGCCACCCTGCTCGTCGCCTCCGAGAACGGCCTCGGCAAACGCACACCCTTCGACGACTACCGCAAGCAGGCCCGCGGCGGCAAAGGCATCATCACCATGAAGGTCACCGACAAGACCGGACCGGTCGTCAGCGCCGTCACCGTCACCGAGGAAGAGGAACTCATGCTCATGACCTCCACCGGCCAGAGCATCCGCATCCGCGTCAACGAGATCCGCGAGACCGGCCGAAATGCCCAGGGGGTGAAACTGCTGACTCTCAAGGAAGGCGAGAAGCTGCAGGATGTCGCGATCGTGATTCCGGATGGCGAGGATTCGACGGGCGAGTCTGTTGCGGGTGATGCTCCGGAATCCCAACCTACGGATGAGTCCGCCGAATAAACCCTCTCATCAAGCCCGTCCGCGTGGAATCCGCGCCTGTTCCGCCGCCATTCCCTGCTTTACAAACCGCAGCCGACCGCCCATGATTCGGTTCCGCGTCGCAGCGCCAAGGAGAGGTGGCTGAGTGGTTGAAGGCACCCGATTCGAAATCGGACGTGGGGTAAAACTCACCGTGGGTTCGAATCCCACCCTCTCCGCCAGCAGGCGGGATTCATTCCCTAAAAGACTCAAAATCAAGCATTTGCAGCGTACTGGAGGGGTCCGCGACAGAAATTCCACACAGAATTTCACACAAG
>VHCM01000099.1 GCA_016871685.1 Verrucomicrobiota bacterium | reverse complement strand
CGCCGGACCCTCGTCGGCGAACCACCAGCGAGGGATGGATTCATGCCGAAGGCGTGCTCGAGCGCGTTGCTCCAGCCATCGCCGTCGGGATCGGCGGAAAGTGTCGCATCATCAGCAAAAAGGCCGAAGCGCATGGTCATGGCATACTCATACGAGGACAACACGCGTACCGTGCGCGTGATCGGCGCGGACACATTGCCCGCGGCATCAGTCGCCGAGTAGGAAAGCACATGGACCGCAGGCCCGCCGGTGTTCACCGATCCCGTGACATTCACGACAGGATCGGGATCGGTTTCATCCACCACGGAAACCCCGGGGTCGATGAACAGATCGCCCACCTCGAGGAAGATCGTGGCATCACCGATCAAGGCGAGCATCGGCGGCGTGCCGTCGGCGGAAACGACGGTGACGACGCGCGTCGCCGTCGCCGTGTTGCCCGACGGATCGCTCGCTGTGTAGACCAGCGGGTAAACACCGGGGGTTTGCACATCGACCGATCCCGTCACGGTCACCACGCGGCTGCCGCTGCGCGCGTCCAAAGCGCTTGCGCCCGGATCAACGAAGGTCTCGCCCTGCGCAATCGAGATCGCGGTGCCGCCATTGAGCGTCAGCACCGGCGGATCCTGATCGAGCGCGCGGAGGTTGGTGATGTACTGTTGGTTGTCGGAGTTGTTGGCCGATCCGAAAACCAGCGACTGAGCGACATCCGCCGCATCGCGCACGGTGGACCAGTAATCCGCGAGGATCGAGCTGCGGTTCACCACATAAGCGTGATACCCCCTGTTTCTGGAAAAATTCCTGCGCGCGCGGATTTTCGATCCGGTGAACCCATCGTAGTGGCCCGATGCGTCACCCGCGGCAAGCGCATGCACGCCACCGGCCACGCCGGCCGCGCCCATGCCCGCTGCCTTGATCAGGATCATCTCGGTGTTTCCGATGTCGAAGCCTCCACCGGCATGCGTGAACAACGAGGCGTTGCCGAGGTTGGCGCGGATGATGAAGTCGGTCCCGTCGAGATCCTCGGACTCACTCACACCCGCCGACAGCACCACCAGGGTACCGGCTTTCACCGACGACCAAAGCGGCACATCGGTGAAAAGGAATTTTCCGCCCAAGTCACTTGTCGCATCGGAACTGTAATCCTTGAGAATCATGCCCCGCAGGTCCACCGGCGGACCCGCGATCTGGTCACCCGTCACCAGCAGTTCGATCCGGTCGATCGTGGCATTGACGAACTTGTTGATCACCACGCTCGTCGGGATGGCCGCCTGCTCCGACTGGCTAATCACGCGCAGGTCGTAAATGCTCTCCGAATTGCCCTGATCGGTGAACGCGCGCAGCGTGAATGTGAAGGTTCCCGGCGAGGAGGGTGCAGTGCCGCTGAGCAAGCCGCTGGAGGCATTGAGGGTGAGCCACGAGGGCAATCCGTCGGCGGCGTATCCGCTGATCGCCGGGAATCCATCGAGCGTGATCTGGTGGGTGAACGAGGCATTCGGGTAGACCGATCCGCTTGCAACCGAGGTGATCGCCGGGCCGGCCGCCTCGCTCACCCGACCCGTGAGAACCAACAGCATGGGCTCGGCACCGCCGCCGGCATGCATGATGCTGCCGGAGAGCTCACCCACGGGTGCGGAGGCGGAAAGCCGGACGTGGAGAGGAACGGGGTCGATGGCACCACCCACCGGCGCAAGCGTGACCGAAGACGAGAAGCTGGTGGCATCGAGGCTGATTTCCCAGCCCGCGGATGCAGTCGCGGTCAGCGGGCCGGTGAGGTTCACACCGGTGAGCTGATAGCTCTGGTAGAACGATGCCTTCCCGGTCCGCGTCTCGAAACCAACCAGTGATGAGGCGGAAAGTCCGAAGGTCGGCTCATTGGTTGTGACGGTGCCGGAAACATCGAGATACTTCGGCAAAGCGCCGCCGCCGCTGTGGATGATGCCGCCTGAGTAATCGCCGATCGGCGTGGCGGTAGCCAAGCGCACCGAGACCATGATGCCCGAGACCACGCCGTTCACCGGTTCGATCGACCGGGTCGGCGCATAAGCTCCGCCGTCGATGGCGATTTCAAATCCCTCGGGTGCGCGCAGGGCCACAGTTCCGGCAAGGCCTGATCCGTCGATCGTGTAGGATTGCACCGCACTGGAGGATCCAAGCCGGGCGGTGAATGATGAAAGAGCATCGGCGGACAAGACCAACACGGGATCCACCACATCGATCAACAGGATCGCCGTGTCGCTGCCTTTGTCGTTCTGCACGGTGAGATCAACCGCGTAGATGCCGACGACCGTCGGCGTGCCCTGGATCACACCGGTTGCGCTATCCATGGAGAGTCCCGGCGGCAGATTGGTCGCGATGAATGCCGTTGGCGCGTTGGAGGCCTCGACTGCGAAGGTGAAACCCGATCGCAGACGCGCTGTCGCCACGAGGGATCCGGCAATCACCGGCGCGGCCGGGTTTGGCTGAATCGTCAGCTCGAGCACCGCGGTGCCCGATCCGGCCGCGTTGGATGCCCCGAGCAGGATTGATCTGCTGGCGGATGCCAATGGCGTGCCGGAGATGAGGCCGGCAGCATCGACCTGCAAACCTTCGGGCAAACCGGATGCGCTGAAGGCGGTCGGCTGATGGTCGGCGATGATCTGATAGCTGAAGGGCTCGAGTGCGATCGCCTGTGCGGTGGTCGCACTGGTGATCACGGGTACCGGCTGCGCTTCGGCTTGTGCGGACAGCGAGATGCGCAAATCGTCGATGCGCCAGTTGGCGGTGCCTGCCGAAGCACTGCCGCTGCCGTTGTGACCGTAGAGTCGGAAGGTTGTGGCGGATGTCATGCCGATGGAGAGCCCCACATGCGACTTGAGCACCCACGTGCTGGTGTTGAGCAAACTGCCGCTGAAGAGATTCGCGGCATAGCCGTCGGCGGAACTCCGCAGCGTATACGCCTGCGGCCCCGTGCTGGTGCTCCGGGTGCCGAATGCAATGGCGTCGATCACCACACCTGCGGTCGGCGGCGTAATCGTGAATTCGAAGTACGCGCTGCCGTTGGCAGCGGTATTGAGGACACCGATGCGCGCGGCCGCCCCGGCATTCCAGGTGCCCGAGGCACCAGCGTAGTTGGATGCTGAGGATGTGGTGAGCATCGTGGTCGTGCCGTTGTTGTTGCCTTGAACGAGCGCGCCCACGACAACCCCCGCGGGACTCACCGACGTCGGCGTTGCCTGCACAAAATCCCAGAACACCTCTCCACTTCTACCCGCATCGCCGATCGTTCCCGCAACCGCAAGCAACACCTCATCGGCACCACCGCCCGAGTGCGCAATCGAGCCGGTGAGCACACCGGCGGTCTGCGATGAGGCAAGGCGGACGTGAATCAACGAATCCGGGATGGATCCAGCGGAGGGAGTGAGCGTCAAGGCACTGGAATAACCGATGCCGTCGGCGCTGATTTCAAATCCGGCAGGTGCCAGGACGTTGATCGGCCTACTGAGATTCGATCCCGAAACGAGATAGCTCTTCGATGCTCCCGGGGATCCGATGGTCGCGGTGAATCCCGCCAGCGTATCGGCGGAGAGTGCAAGCACCGGGGCCGACGAGGCCACGGTTCCGGACACCGAAACCGACGTGGAAACCGCGCCTGCGGCAGCGTGTGTGATCAAGCCCGAAAGCGGACCCATCGGTGCCGTTGACGCAATGCGCGCGTGGATCGGCACGCCGGAGAGCGCTCCGTTGACGGGAGTGATTTGCAGAACAGACGAGAACACCGCGAGGTCGCGGCTGATCTCCACGTGTTGTGGCGCGGTGACCGTGACCGGTCCACTGAGGTTCGATGCCGAAAGCGTGTAGCTCTTCGCGGTTCCGGGTGTTCCCTGCGTGGCAGCGAGGCCGGTCACATTCGCCACCGAAAGCGCCAGCGTCGGCACACCGCCGCCGGTCACCGTGAATGCATCGGCCGATTCGTCGGTACCGCCGGTGCCGGTCACCGCGATCGCCCCGGACGTGGCGCCCCCGGGCACGGCGACGGTCATGAGGGTGTCGGACACCGTGAGTGGCAACGCATCGACACCGTTGAAGGAAACGTACGGATCATCGCCGAAGTGATGCCCCGTGATCGTGACTACCGTGCCGACCCCGCCCGACTGTGGAGTGAACGAGGAAATCACCGTCGGTTGGTTGGGTCCGGTTCCGGTATCGACGATGTTTTTCAGATACACCGCGACGGCGGAATCGACATTGCGGAAGAAGTCGAGTCCGGTGCGCTCCTCGATCTGCTCGACCGAGGTGATGTAGCTCTGCCACGGCGCGAGACCACTGCTGGTGTTGGGTGTGTAGAGCGCGATGACCCGGCATCCGGTGTGGATGCGTGATGCCGCGGTACCGCTTCCGCCGGGCACCTTGACCGCGATCTTCCAGACCGATCCCGGGATGCGCATCCCGTTGGAAATCGTCGCACTCTGGAAATCAGCCGGACCGGAAACGATGCAGATCTCGCTGCCGTCGAGCGCGAGATCGCGGCAGTAGTTCTCGAAATTCGCCCACAACCCCTGATTGTTGCTCGACGCTTGCGGGATGATGTTGCTCATGCGGAACGTCATCTCGTTGTCGGTGACAGTGAGCGTGCGGTCGGCCGAAGGACACATGTGGCCGCGATCCCAACTGGTGTCGAACGAGGCGGTGCCAATGCGCAGATAACCGGTCGGCAGCGCGGTCTCGACCGACCAAGCATCGGTGCGCGCGGTCGATCCGCGATCGGCGCTGCTGAAACTCCAGCTCACCCAGTTCGGCTGATGCGTGTCGTCGTTGTAGGACAACGCGTATTGGGTCCGCGAGATCAGGTAGTTCGTCCGCGCTGCCGGATCGCTGGTTGCAGCCGACGGATTGCCGAGCGACATCTGGTGCTCGATTCCAAGCAGCGCGTGCGCGGCGGTGGGCGACAAGCCGAGCAACAGCGAGACCAGGCCACCGCGAAGGCGCTTGATCCGCATCACAAAACGGCGGGCGGTGGGGCGCGTCGGCTGTTCCATGAATGGCGCTCTAAGCCCGCCACAGCGACGCATCAAGCCATCAAGATGTGATGATGTTCATGCTAACACCGTGCGTTTCCGAACACATCGAAGCCATTCAATGATCAGTACCATGTGGATTCAAAACCGAGTGATCACACAAGCACTTGCGCGCAACCCTGCGTGGATCGTCCGCGGCGGATGGTTCCGAATCCGGAGTGCGTCGGCCGCGACTTCATGATGGGATGCGGCCGCCAACCCGTCGCCTCCGCCTTGCTGCTCTACCTGCACATCCCGTTCTGCCACCGCATCTGCCCGTACTGCTCGTTTTACAAGCACACACCGGGCGGAACACCGGTCGGCGCGTTTGTCGATGCGCTGTCGGCCGAGATTCGCGGCAGGGTCGCCGGGCCGGTGCGCACGATCTACCTCGGTGGCGGCACACCGAGCATGCTCTCACCCGCGCATCTGGATCGATTGTTCGAGGCGCTGCATGCGTCGGTGGATTTCCAGTCCATCGAGGAAGTGACGCTCGAGGCGAATCCGGCGACCTTTGATGCGGCGAAAGCCCGCGGGTTTCGTGATCTGGGCGTGACGCGCGTGTCGCTCGGAATCCAGTCGTTCTCGGCACAAGTGCTGCAAACGCTCGGACGCGAACACACGCCCGATGAGGCGGCGGGATCGGTCGACATCCTGCGCGAGGCCGGCATTCCTCAAATCAACATCGACCTGATGTTTTCGATCCCCGGCCAGACGGAAGAGGACTGGCACGAAACACTGACGCGTGCAATCGCGCTGCGGCCCGACCACATCTCCGCCTACAATCTGACGTACGAGGAGGACACCGCGTTTTTCGACGATTGGAAACGCCGCGGCATGCCGCACACCGAGGATGCCGACGCCGCGATGTTCCATCTCGCCGGGCGTGAACTGACGGCAGCGGGATTCGAGCATTACGAGACGTCGAATTACGCTCGTCCGGGCATGCGCTCGACCCACAACGAAGGCTACTGGCGCGGCGAGGAATACCTCGGGCTCGGACCATCGGCGGTGAGCACCATCGGGTGCATGCGCTCGCGCAACGTCGCCGACACTGCGGCATACGTCGCGCGCGTCCGCGCACTGGGCCATGCGGCCGACACATGCGAAACCATCGACGACGAAGCCCGGCGGATCGAGCGCATCGCACTCGGGCTGCGAACGTCCGCAGGCATCGACCTCGACTGGCTCGATGCCGCAGGCCGGGCGCGGGCGTCGCTGTTGGTCGACGAGGGCCTGGCCTGGATCGATGGCGGACGGCTTGCGCTTCACGGCCGCGGCCGCGCACTCGTCGATGCGGTGGCCGCCGAATTGATCTGACCCACCCCGCGTCTGCGACCGCGCACCGCCATATCCGCTTGCTCCCGGCGCTCCGCTTGGTTCAATCCGGCATGATCCGGATCCTCCCCTTGCTCGCCTTCATCGCATGGTCATGCTCGTGCGCTCCGCAGCGGCCTTCCACATCCAGCTTTGCCCCAAGTCGGCCAACCTCCTCCAAACCTGCGGCCGATGAAGGGCCGGTGGTCACCGTCGGCGGTGAAGTGCAGCGACCGGGCGAAGTCCCGTACCGCATCGGCGGCACCGTCCTCACCGCGATCTACACCGCCGGCGGTCCCGGTGATTATGCGGCGATGAATCGTGTGAAGTTGATCCGCAACGGAACCGTGCGCGTCGTGAACCTCAACCGCGACGAGGCAAAGACCGGCGCAACCCTCATGCCCGGCGACGTGATCGAGGTGCCTTCAAGAAACGTCCTCGGTTTTTGAGAGG
>VHCM01000098.1 GCA_016871685.1 Verrucomicrobiota bacterium | reverse complement strand
GAGGTACTCGGCGAGCGCGCAGCCGGCGTACGGCGCGAGGAACTGCATCGCCGCGGCATCGGAGGCCGAGGCGGAGACGATTGTCGTGTACTCCATCGCACCGGCATCCTCGAGCGTCTTGTGGATTCGCGCGATGTTGGAGAGCTTCTGGCCGATCGCGACGAAGATGCAGTACAACGGCTTGTGGTTCTGCAGTTTGCCCTGCTCGGCCGCCTTGTTCTGCTGGGCCTGCGAAATGATCGTGTCCACCGCGATGGTCGTCTTGCCGGTGGCGCGGTCGCCGATGATCAGCTCGCGCTGGCCGCGGCCGATCGGGATCATCGCGTCGACCGCCATGATGCCGGTCTGCACCGGCACCGAGACGGACTTCCGCTTGATGATGCCCGGCGCGATCTTCTCCATCGGATACTGCGCGGCCGCGGTGATCGCGCCCTTGCCGTCGATCGGCTGACCAAGCGCGTTGACCACGCGGCCCAGCACCGACTCGCCCACTGGAATGGAGAGAAGCTTGCCGGTGGTGCGGCACTGCGAGCCCTCCTTGACCTCGGTGTAATCGCCGAGGAGCACGACGCCGACCTCGCTTTCCTCGAGGTTGAGGGCCATGCCGGTGACGCCGCCGTCGAACTCGATCATCTCGTTGAGCATGACGTCGGAAAGTCCCTCGACCTTGGCGACGCCGTCACCCACCTGGCGCACGGTGCCGACGTTGGTTTTCTCCACCGACGAAGTGACGCCGGCGATGTGTTGTTCGATTTCCTGGAGGATGCTGCTCATGGGGAAGGGGGGGTCGGGTTGCGGTACTCGGATTGCAGATGGAAAAGGAGGATCAGGCACGGAAGGCGGCGGCGAGCCGGTCGAGGCGGCCTTGGACGGATGAGTCGAGCACGTCGTCGCCCACGCGGACGCGCAGGCCGCCGATCAGCGACGGGTTGCTGCGATAGTCGATGGCAAGACCGGTGCCGTACTGGCCGGCGAGGCTGTCGGCCACACGGCGGCGCGTCGCCTCGTCGAGGTCGCCAGCGCTTTCGACGGTCACCTTGCGGCGTTGCTCGTCGAGGCGCACCAGCTTGTGCAGGGCACCGAGGATCGCGGCACAGTCGCGCGGCCGCGACTCCGCCAGGCGGGCCGCGACTTGGCTCAACTTCGCCTCGTCGAGGCGGCCACCGGCCTGGCACAGGCCGAAGAGCCTGCGGGCAGTGGCGGCGGCGGTTTTTGAAATCTTCATCGCGGCGGAGGCGGGAGCGCTTGGGAGACGGATCAGGCGATCTTGGCGAGCGCGTCGTCGTGCAGGCGCTTGTGCTGTTCCTCGGTGAGCACGCCGCCGGTGGCTTGGGATGCGGTGGCGACCACGAGGCGGCCGAAATCGCGGCGAATCTCGGCGGCGAGGCGCTCGCGTTCGGCCTGGGCGGCGGCGTCCGCCTTGGCGAGGATGTGCTGGGCCTGCGCGATCGCTTCCTGCGCCTTCTGTTCGCTGAATGCCTGCGCGCCCTGTCTGGCCTCTTCGATGAGGCGGATCGCCTCTTCGTTGGCCTTGGCGATGGCGGCGGCGGTCGTTTGCTCGGACTCGGCGAGCTGGCGCTCGATGCGCTTGAGCTTCTCCTCGCCCTCGGCGATCCGCAGGCGGCGTTGCTCGAGCATGTTCTGGATCGGACCGAAGGCGAACTTCTTCAGCACGAAGATGACCAGAAAAAAATTGACCACCTGCGCGATGAAGAACGGGGTGTGCAGGCCGAAGGTTTCGGCAAGGCCGGATTTCGCGGCGGTGTCGGCGGCGGCAAGGACGGTCATCATGACAACGGAGGGATCGGTGGTGGGCGGATGTGCCGCGCGCGCCCGGAGTGGACGCACGCGACGGAATCAGCGGATCAGTTGAACTGCACGGCGAAGGCGGTCAGGATGAAGATGCCCTCGATGAGCGCCGCAAGGATGATCGAGATCACGAGAACCGGCGTGGCGGCTCCCGGGTTGCGGCCGGTGGCTTCCGCGGCTTTGGAGCCGAGAAGACCGATGCCGATGCCACCGCCGAGGGCGGCCAGTGCGACTGCGAATGCTTTGGTCATGTTCGTGTGTTGGTTGTTGGTTCGGGGTTTCTGCCGTCCCCACAGGCTTGCCATGGTCGGACGGCGGAAGGGGTTCGGGTTCAGTGATGCTCCTCGCCGTGATCACAGATGAGTTTGAGGAAAATCGCGCAGAGCAGGGTGAAGACGAGCGCCTGGACGAAGCCGACGAGCAGCTCCATGAAATAGAACGGCAGTGCCGGTAGGAACGCGAGCTTCTCGGGCACGAGCGTCATGAGCTTCTCGAGCGTCTGCTCGCCGCCGTAGATGTTGCCGAACAAACGGAACGACAGCGCCACCGGACGGATGCCGATGGAGATCAGCTCGAGCACGCCGACGAACAGGAAGATCGGCACCATCATCGCGAGCATGATGCCGTGGAAGCTACCCTTCGGCGCGAAGATGTGCGCGATGAACGCCTTGAAGCCGTTTTCGGTGATCGCCCAGTAGAACCACAGCAGCGCGAAGGTCAGCGCCATCGCCGCGGTCATGTTGATGTCCGCGTTTCCTCCGCGCAGCCACGGAGTGAATCCTTTTGCGGATTCCCATCCCATCGTGCCCACACCCGGCACGAGCGCGAGGTAGTTGACCGTCAGGATGAAGAAAAACACCGAGCCGAAAAACCAGAAGACACGCTTGACGAGGTGCTCGCCCATCAGCCCGCCGAGGAAATCGTAGAGCGACTCGACCGCCCACTCGGCGAAGTTCTGCAAACCTTCGGGGACGAGCGACATGCGCCGGGTGGCGGCACGACAGAACAGCACGATCAGACCGACGGCGATCCAGATCATCACCATCGAGTTGGTGACGAAGCCGCCGAGCGGCTGGGCGTTGAGCGGCAGGGCATGGCCGCCAGCGGCTTGGGCGTGCATGGGCGCAAGCGAGGCCAGGCAGGCGGCGATCGGGAGGATGAACGGGCGGCGGATCATGCTGGAAAACAGCGTGAAAAACAGCAGGTGCGCGGGTGTTTAGGGAGGGGGCGGAGGACGGGCAAGAAATTTCCTACAAAAATCCGCGATCCCTCAGAAACCCGGCGCGGCCACGGTCGCGCTTTCCCGCTCCTCGATCCGCACCCGCAGGATCCGGTCGGCGATTTCACTCACCATTTCGCGCAGCAGCAGCCAGAGATGCGACCCCTCGCGGTAATCGGCCGGCGCGATGTGGCGCACCCGGCCGGCGTGGGTCGAAAGCTGGAAACACTTTCGGAACGACCGACCGCTCGGATCCTCCGGATTGTACACCGCGATGCCGTGACCGCCATTGCGGTTCATCACCGTGAAACAAGGCACATCGGTCGGCCCGTCGCCCACATAGATCATGTTTTCAAACGGGATCGGCCGCTGGTCGGGCGGCATGTGGTCGTTCACATCCTGGTCATAACGCAGCATGCCTTTGTTGATCCGGAAGAGGAACTGCGTCTTGGTCGTATGGGAAATCACCCGCTTGGGAAAACTGATCCGGCCATCCGCATCGGCACCGAACTCACATCCGAACATCGCCCGCACATGCGGTTGCAGCCGCGACCCTTCCAACAAGGCCTTCAGTCCGGAGGAAATGATGTAGTGCTCGACCTTGATGCCCGCCACCTCGTGCTCCGGGGTCAGCGCCGCCTTGGGCAACGCGTCGAACAACTCCGGCAGCCCGGGGAAAAACCGCAAACCGCGCCCCAGGCCCGTCAGGCGCTCGTTCGTCACGTTGTCCATGCCGAGGTAGTCCAGCAGGCACTTCATGTAGGCCAGCTCGCCGTCCCACTGACCCGCCTTCACCAGATCGTTGCACTTTTTCCAGAACTGGTCCGGATCGATCCCGAACTCCGGAAAAAGCACGTCGTCCTGCATGTAGCGCGGACTCAAGGTCTGGTCGTAGTCGTAAACTAATGCAATGGTGCTTTGCGGGGCGGCCATGGGCGGGGGCGGATCGTGCCCACGGCCCGCGGGAGCGACAAGGCAGAATTCCAGACGCCGATCCGACCGGAAGATTACATAGGGACAGACAAATTGTTTGGACGAAGCCCTCCTCTGCCGACGGCGGCCTAAGCGCCAAGCCGAACGGTCGATCACGATAAAGGGACAGTCCTTTTATCAAGAATCGAAGCAATTACTCGAATTTTTGTACGCCCTCAGGTGGTTGACGCATGCCCGGGCCTTTCGCAGGTGCACATAGGGACAGACAAATAGTCAGTCAGTGTGCGCGATCCCCGGCCGCCAGTCAGCGACAGCGATGCTCAAGACATGAAGGAATGCGCATGATGATATAGGGACAGACAAATTGTCAGAGTGTGGGAACGGCGCGTCGATCGGCCGTAAGTCAGCGATGCCCACGAGATGGGGCAATCCGGATCCAGTCCGCCGAGCGTGCATCCACCTGCACCTACTCAACACCTACTCAAAAAATTGTATCTAAAAAAAGACATGCGGACCGAAGATCGGCCCGCATGTCTTGGGATCAAACAAGGTTCCGGGAAAACAATCCCCGGAGCCGGTGCTCACTTGCGCCTGCGGCGCTGAGCTTCGCCGGAAAGAGTCGCGGCGATTTGGAAGTCGAGACGACGGAGGTCTTCAAGGCCCATGGAGAGACAGAGCCGCATGATGTCGGCTTGGGAGAGACTGGTGCGCGAGGCCGCCAGTTTCACCTGTTCCATGAGCGTTGGGTCCATCCGGATCGGAGCGGATACCTTTTTTGGTAGTTGTTTTTGTGGGGGCATGAGAGAGATTCAACACCCAAAAGGGCAGGTTGTCCCGCACAAAATTGGGCCGGGAGTGCAAAAATTGCTTTGCGGGTGTTTTCGCCCAAATTCCATGGCTTTTCACCAACGATTTCCTAGCCGGATTTGCCGCGGCGTTGCTTGGAAATCAGTCATTTTCACATTACCCGCCGATCTCGGTACGCCCGGACAACTGCGCACCTTCCTCCATTGAAAAGACCTTGGACTTGATGTCGCCCTCGACCTTGGACCTCGCCCTGAGTTCGCAGCGCTCGGAGACGATGCGCCCCTCGATCCGGCCATAGACCTTGACCTCACCCGCGGTGACATCGCCCTTGACCACGGCGTTCTCCCCCACCGTCACGCGCCCTTTTTCCGAGGTGATTTCGCCTTCGACTTTGCCGTCGATGATCATGTCGCTGGAAAACCGGATGGTGCCGGTGATTTCGATGCCGCTCGAGAGCACGTTGGTGGGAGTGATCATGACCCGTGAATTGCAGCGCAACGGCCTGGCGCTGGCAATCTCAAATGCGACCGGCGCTTGCACCCTGACCGCCGGGCCGACAAGCTCCTCGGGTTTGCAGGACATCATCATCCAAACGGTGGATCTCCACCGCAGCTACCGCATCGGTCGGCACAGCGTCGAAGTCCTCCACGGCATCGACCTGACGATCCGTCGTGGCGAAACCGTTTTTCTTTGCGGCCCGAGCGGCGCAGGCAAAACCACCCTGCTCTACACGCTGGCCGGACTCGAGCGCCCGGAGCGGGGCACGGTCCGCATCGACGGCACCGACCTCTACGCGCTGCCACGTCGGGGTCAGGCGCAGTTTCGCAACCGCCACATCGGTTACGTGTTCCAGAACTATCACCTGCTGCCCGAACTCACCGCACTGGAAAACGTCGCGGTACCGGGTGCCGTCGCCGGCCTCGACACCACCGAAGCCGCGATGCGCGCATTGGAATGGGTCGGCCTCGCCCATCGCGCGCAGCACCTGCCCGCCGAGCTGTCCGGCGGCGAACAGCAACGCGCGGCGATCGCACGGGCAATCGTCAATCAACCCAAAGTCCTCTTCGCCGACGAACCCACCGGCAACCTCGACTCGCAGAACGGCGCCGCCGTGATTGCTCTTTTGACGCGCCTTGCGCAGGAGTCCGGCATGACGCTGGTGGTCGTCACCCACGACCTCGGCCTTGCCACGGCAGGCGACCGCACGCTGGTGATCCGCGACGGCACATTGCTCGCCGACGCCTGAGACGTGGCACCCCGGCTAAAAAAACGGCACGCCGGGATCACCGGCGTGCCGCGTTGCGACTCCAAACAAAACAGCATGAATACAGAATCCGATTCGCCCTGAAGGATACAAAAAGGATCCGCAACCAAGCTGGCGCAACACTGCCCCGATCTCAAATCATTTTTTAAAAAATCGAGACAAACAGCCTGAAAATGGCTAGATTTTTCGATTTTTCAAGGATTGGCGGGAGGCAATCGAAGCCATTTTGAAATGATTGATGATCTCGGACTGGACGCGGCCGCGGAGATCGGGTTGGCTAGCCAACCGGGCGGTCACAAATCCCGATCTCGCCGCCGTGGCGGAATGGTAGACGCCACGGACTTAAAATCCGTTGGTCCGCAAGGACCGTGGGGGTTCGAGTCCCCCCGGCGGCATGGGTGATCACAAGCGCGGGCGTCTCGCCCACTCCAACCTGAACACAGGCGGCTTGTTGCGGCGTGGAGTGGCGGCGGGAAGCCGTCGTCATGCGGCTCGAAAGCCGCATCTGCGATTCATGGCAGCCCGGAGGCAGCCACTCCGTAGCGCCGGATACGGAAAATGCGCACGTTCGGTTCGCAAGGGGGAGTGGCGAAAGCCAATGTGCCGTTCCTACCTCGATCCGGCTCCGCGCGTTTCTTCCTCTTCCCCAATAACCAATAACCAATAACCGATCACCAATCACTCTTCACTCTTGAAACTTGAAACTTCCTCACCTCCTCCTCCGCCGCGATTTGCGTCGCATTCTCTCGGGGGCTTTCGCGGGAATGCGGATGATGTCACCCTTCCACGGGACGAGTTGATCGAGGTGGCGGAGATGGGCCTCGGCGCAGGAGACGCGGAC
>VHCM01000097.1 GCA_016871685.1 Verrucomicrobiota bacterium | reverse complement strand
CCCCGCGTTCGCCGCGCGCTGGGTGTTGAACGATTCGTCGATCGTCTCGAAGATCGCGGGCAGCCGGTCCTCGACGACAAGATGACGGCTGTCATTGTCGGGCAGCGTGACACGCAACACCACGCGGATGAGATCGCCGGGCCGGGCCTCCGCGAGCGGCGAGAGCGAGCCGTCCGGTCCGACGCGGTAGTGAATCCGGTCGATGGCGAGCCCGCCGGATGACGTTTGCCGCATGGGTCCGACTTCCGGGAACGAGGTGATTCGGACACGTGCGAAGACAGGTCCGCCAGTGGCGGTGGCGACGAGTTTCATGCCCGCAGACGCCTTGAATCGGCGGCTGACCACCGGATGCGCGCCATCGAGCACGATGGTGGAGGTTGCGCCGGCGGAGGATTCCAGATGGATGTCGCGCCGCACCGTCGCCTGGTCCTCGCGTTCGGCGTGCATGGCCACCGCCAGGATCGCCAGCCCGTTCCTCCACGTGTGATCCCAGTGGCCGTCGGGGTTGCGATCAAGCAGCAGGCGGTCGAGTGCGCGGAGCGCTTCCGGCGAGCGTGGATCGATCGTCGACCACGCGATGCATTCGATGGCGAGGTCGGCCGAATCGTTCATCCAACGATCATCGGAACTGGAGAATGCGATTTTCGAGTTCAGCACCGATTTGGCGAACTCCGCTTGTTCCGGATTGCCGGTTGCGATGGCGGCTGCGAGGAAACCGCGGGCTTCGCGGGTGAGCCGCGGCAGTTTCGTGGCCATCGTGTCATGATAGGCCGCCTGCACATGGCCGGTTCGGGCGAGAACAAAGAGCGAATAGGCCATGGTTTCGAGGGTGGCGGCGGATTCGCTTTCCGCCATGCCGCGCAGTCGCTCGATCAGGTGCCGCGTCGCGGATCGGATTGCCGGATCCGGGACCGTTGCGCCCTTCGACTTGGCCAAGGCGAGTGCCAGCGCGACATGCGGTGCGGCCCAATCGGCGGGCTCACCGCCGGGCCAGTACGAAAACGATCCGTCGGGTCGCTGCAGGGCGAGCAACCGGTCCGCGCCGCTTTGGATGGCCTCGCGGATCTTGTTTTCATCCATACGCGCGAATGCGGGTGCGATGCCACGCAGTTCGCTTGAGAAGCACCACGGGATCAACGCCGAGCTGGTTTGCTCGGCACAGCCGTACGGGTATTCGAGCAGGAAATCGACGGCTCCGCCAGCTGCGGCGAGTGGGGATGCCGAGAGATCGATCTCGACCGACGCGGCACCGGCGATGAGCATCGGATCCAGCGTGCGGCAGAGGTCTTCGGGTTTGCCGGAGGGATCCAGTGCGATCCATTTCATCTCGCGCAGTTCGGGCATCGGGTGGATTACTTGGAAGCGCGATTCGACCGCGTCACCATACGTGCGCGTCAGTTCCGGAGTGATCGCGCCAAGATCAAGTGCCGTTGGCACGGCCGACCAAGTCATCACCGATTCACCGGTCGATTCCGCGAGAACGGGGAACACCAGCGTGGCACTGGCTCCCGGCGCGAGGCTCAGCGTGTGGGTGGGTGGGCCGGACGCGCGACAGACGGCCGGCCCATCGCCAGCGTGCGCGCGGAAGGTGATTTCCCACGTGCCGGCATGGCGCGATGTGTTGCGCACCAGCAGACGCGTGTCGAACCGGTCGTTTTTCGCTGCAAATCTCGGGCACTTCGGTTCGAGCATCAGTTCCTTTTTCGCGGTGATCGACGATTCACCCGTGCCGAAGCGCGACGCGCCGTGATGCGCCACGGCGATCACGCGATAGCGGGTGAGCGTGTCGGGAAGCGTGAACCGATGGCTGAATGATCCATCGGCATCGGTGACGAGAGATGGTGCCCAGGTCGCGCAGGGATTGAAGTCCTTGCGGAGCAAATCGGCGAGCTGGCCAAGCGCCGCGGCACCTCCGGCAAAGTAGCCTTTGTTGGCGAACTCCATTCGTTTCGGATCTTCGGGAATGAACCAATCGAACGAGATGCCCGAATTCACTTCGAGCAGGCGTGGTTCGTGAAAACAAGCCATCGGGTCCGGTGTGTCGTAGCCCATCACTGCCAGCACGCCTTCATCGACCGCGTAGAGTGCGACTTCCGCGCCGGCGGCCGGTGATCCATCGGGCAGCGTCACCCGTCCACTGAGTGTCACGTCATCGCCCGGCCGGTGGCTTTCCGCCCCGTTGTCGATCGCCACTTGCAGTTTGTCGCGCGTGTTGTCGACGAGCAATTCGCAGTATCCGAGACGCAGTTGCGGCTCCTTGAATTCGCGTGCCGAATCCGCCGCACCCTTGATGACCAGTGCCGAGAGATAGACATTGGGTGCATCGTCCTCGGTGAGCGGGATTTCGACGATCGGATGGTCGGCTCGTAGTTCGGTGCGGAAGCGGCGCAGGACTTTCTCGCGCTCGATCGTGATCCACGCGCTGCCCTCGATCGGCGAGAGCACGAGCACGCGCGCGGTTTCACCGGGCTTCCACGTTTTTTTCTCGCCCACAAGGCGGATGCGGATCCCGTCCTCGTATTCCCACGGAAAACCTTCCGCACCATGGACGTGGAAGCGGATGACCGTGGCGAACGCCCTGCCTTGCGGATCCTTGCCGCGGATCGTCAGGAAGTGCAGTCCGGGCGATTGGGGTCGCAGCACCAGCGGCTGGCCATCGCGCGCCGATGCCGCCGGATCGAGCGTCAACTCCGTGCGGCTCACGGCCTCTTCGCTGCGGTCGTTGCGGGTGACCGCCGCGCCATCCTCCGACTCGGTCTTCACCGCCGAATGGACTTCACGCGTCAGCTCGGCGGTCAGCGAGAGCGCCTCGTTGAATGGATTGCCTTCGGGGTCGGCCGCGACGATGCGCAGCTCCAGCTCCTCACCAGCGCGGACGATCCGGTCGGTGCGTGAAACGCCGACCGATGCCGCCGCCGGATGCACGATCGTTGTCGATTGTGCCGTCAGCGTCTGGAAGTTCGCGTCGGTGACCTCGGTGGTGAGCGAGATTTCGCGGAGCGACGGGAAGTCGGACTCGGGCAGCGGGATCTCGATGGCGGCGCTGCCATCGGTCGCAAGCGTTGTCTCGCCATGCCGGTGCTCCGCACCCTTTTCCTCGTTGAATTCACCGGCCTCGAATCCGAAGTAGTGGTGCCAGTACCTCCAGTCCTCCTCGCGATGGTCGCCGAACAGGAAATCGCGGAAGCGTTCGGGGTAGGGGTTGATGCGGATGATCCGGCAGTGGTGCCCGACCTTGCCCGCGGCCACGGGTTGGCCCTGGTAATACGCGGCGCTCACCGTGGCGGCCACCGATGCCGCGCCCACCGCGGGATCGGCGATCTTCTGGGTGATCTCGAACGCGTTGCGCCGGAAGTGCTCGACGCGCACGTCAATGCCGAACCTCGCGTCCGCCTCGATCCGTTCGCGTTCGTCCCAGTCGAGTTCGCGATTGCGCGCCAGTTCCAGTTCGTCGGGGAATTCGACGTTGATCGTGTGCGGACCGGTCTTCGTCGCGCCGAGCACATGGCTGAAATCAAACGAGCCCGCTGACGAAATGCGGATCGCGCTGCGCGAGATTTCGCGATCCGCCGGATCCTTGACGACGATTTCGGCCGTGCCCTCGGGATGGGCCTCGACCGCGTTGCCGCGGAGTCGGCGCAACAGGCCCTTGAGATGAACCGTCTCGCCGGGGCGGTACAGTGATCGGTCGGTGAAAAGGAATGCCTGACGTTTCGATTCAGCGGGCGCTCTCCACGAGCGTCTCACCGGATAGCGCCACAAGTGGATGTTGTCCATCGACCGGTCGACCGGTGTGACGTAGCAATCGTCGCCGTGGATGGCCACCAGGTGGCGGACGTCCTTGTCGCGTGGCAGCACGGCGGTGCCGTCGTCGTCGGTGACGGTCTGGTGTGTCAGCGCCGCCTCGTCACCATAGCATTCGAGCTTCACCCCCTGCAGCGGTCTCCCCGTTTCGCAGGAAAACGCGTGCACCACGAATTCACCGAGGCTGATTTTCCAAGCCAGGCCGATGTCGGTGAGCTGTACGATCGACTGGGCGATGCGGCCCTGATGGTAGCCTGCGTCGGCGTGCGGCTTGCCGCGGGCCTCGATGAAGATCACGCCGTGGCGCATCCCTTGAGGAAGCAATTCATCCCAGGAAATCGCGGCCCGCTTCGAGGTGTCGATCGGGTTGCCGAGCGGGAGGGACCGCTCGGCGATCACCGATCCCACGACCATCGACCACGGCAGCGGTGCCGCGGGAGAGGTGTCACCGGTGTAATGGCGGAACCCCTCGAAGGCGCGGACCAGATCGGCACTGACGGGTTTTTTCACGCGCACGTCCACGGATTCCAAGTTGACGGTGTGGATCGGATAGACGCGGCGGCCCTGGGCCAGTTGCCCGCGGTCGAACGACGGCAGGCCGAGCACCGGCTCGATCCGCTTGAACCCGACTTCCGCGCGATGCTCTTGCTCGAGTGATTCACCCGCAGCGGATGCGAATGGCGGACGAATCACGATGACGAACTGCTGTGCCGTTGCGAATCCGGACAGCGTGAGGGTTTTGCCCTTGCTGATGATTTCGAGAGGTCCCGGGTCGGGATCGACGCCCAGCCACGCCTCGGGAGCGTCGATGCGTTCGGCAAGCGGCCGGTTGAATTGAATGTGGACGCGCCGCGGCTCGTCGGGCTCGACTTCTTGCGTGAGGTTGACGACCCGCATCGGTTCCACGTCCCCGACGGCGACAGCCTCATCGTTCTGCAGCCGCGCGCTGCGCGACGCGTTCGACAGCCCCTTTCTCACGATCAGCCGCCATTCCTTGCCGGTCGGCAAGGGCTTGGTGGGCCGCACCAGCAACACATGCGGCGCGATGGCATCGGGACCGCGCGTGGTTTTACCGACTGTGTCCGCGCGTTCGCTCCACAAAGGAAATTCATTGCCGTAATAGCCCGCGCGATCGACCGTGCACGATTCGATCGTCGCTGCTTCGCGTTGTCCGGTCGCCGAGACAAACCAGCAGTGGTCGGCCATGGAGCCTGGATCCATCGCATCGTTGAACACGACCATCCACTCGGTGCTCGACGGGGTGAATTCGTCCGACCAGCGCTCGTCAACCGGATGGCAGGAAACCATGCGCAACGCCTCGGAGGACAACGTCGCGATGTGCTCGGGTGCCACCGCCGAGCCGTCGAGAAACTTGCGTCCCTTGACGATGTCGAAGGTGTAGGACGTGCCCATCTCCGGTGTTTCCTGCATCAGGATCTCGGCGATGTCCGGTGCCTTCCACCTGAGCTTCACCGCCAGGCTCGGCCGGATCTCCAGCCACGTGTTGTCCACCGTTTTTCCGAGATCGTCCGAATCGACAGCCGGAAGGTCGAGCACCAGATCGATCGACGATTCCGGCACAAGCGATGGAGTGGAAACCACGATCCGCGGAGCGGCGGTGAGGAACGGAACAGGGAGGAGCGCCAGAACGGCGACAAGTCGGGTTTTCATGATGCAGGCCGGACTGGGATCGGTGCAATCAGGATGAGACGGACAGACGACGGTTTCCATTCAATAAATCCGACGGAATCCGCCACTGCCCGCCACGGACGCCAATCCGTGAACTGGTCTGCTTATGCCTGCCGAATGTCGCGTTGCCGGGGTGGATCCCGGTCGGGCGCGAGGTGGGCGTCAGAGCAAGCGGACGCGGATGCCTTGGCGGAGGGTTTCGCTGAGTCGGCGGTAAGATTCGAAGCCTGCCTCGTCGTAGTTGGCCTCGAGATGCAGCCGGCTGTGATCGTCATAGTTGCCGGCCGGCATCCAGGCGCCGATCCAGCCGCCGCCCCAGCCGGTCTGCACGACGTTCTGCGACACCGTGAATGCCATGTCGCCGCTGGCCCGGCCGTTGAACACGCAACTGAACGGACAATCGTACCCCCAGTCGTCGCGATAGAAATCGGGCAGGACGTGGTCGGCATAGTCGGGTGAGTAGAAGTACACGCCGCGGCGGAAGTCCGGTCCGTTCGTCAAGCCCGAGACGAGATGGAACCCGTGGTTTCCGCGGCCTTTGGCCACCGGGATGAACGGGCTGTTGCCGCGCCAGTTCGACGAATCGTGGATCTCCCATTCGCCGTTGCGGTTCTTGAAGAGGATCGCCTGCGTGCCGGTGGTATCGACGGCTTTCGCTCCATCAATGCCGACGAGCCAACGCCGGTTGTTCTTCGGGTCGGGCCGGTTGAACGCGGGGTCGAGATCACCGTCGCCGCGCACACCGGCATCGGTGGCGGAAAAGAGCAGCGAGTTCAGCCGGAACCCGTTGTGGTTGTAGATGCCGTGTTTCACATAGCGGTGCGACCAGCATTCGATCACGTCGCGTCCGCGCGTGAAGCGCAGGCGCGTGGCGAATGTCATCTGATCACAAGGCAGGGACTTCATCACTCCCGGGCCGATGCCTTCGAGGGTTTCCATCGCCTCGTGCTCGAAGGCGAGTTCGACCATCAGTCCGTTGGTCTCCACCGCGACGCGGGTGGGTTTGCCGAGATGGATGATCTGGTGGCCGAAATTCTTTTGGAACGGAAGGTATGCGGCGAGGTCGTCCATGGGCTGGCGGACGCAGCCGTACACCCGGCCCAACGGGGAAATCCCTGCGAATCCATCGGCCGTGCCGAGCGCCTTGGCGTAGAGCATGGCCACCATGCCTTGGTCGCTGCGGTAGCCGACCTCGTACCGCCTCGTGCCGGTGTCGATCTGATGGATGTCGATCCCGCTGGCGTCCGGCGTCGCCGAAACCGTGAGCGGCACGGGTCTCGGCACGAGATTTCCGAAATCGACGCGAATCCCCATCCTGCCGGGCTCCAATCGGGGAATGCGGATCACCAACACCATCGACACCGGTTCGCCTCGCTCGTCCTTCACGAACCGGTCGTTGCGGCGGTCGGCTACGAGCACGGTGCCATCGGCGGTGGACACCTGCGGAACGCGGTCGGCGCGGAATCCGGGCAGCTACCGCTAT
>VHCM01000096.1 GCA_016871685.1 Verrucomicrobiota bacterium | reverse complement strand
TTGGGCGTGGGAACTCGTCGTCGGCACCTGGGGACTGCCCGCATCGCGCCTCTACGCCACCGTGTACGCGCCGAAACCGGGAGACCCGGGCGCATTCGACCAAGAGGCATGGGACCTCTGGGCGGAACTCTTCCGCGCGGCGGGCTGCGATCCGTCGGTGCACATCGTCAACGGCAACGTGAAGGACAACTTCTGGATGATGGGCGAGACCGGCCCCTGCGGACCCTGTTCGGAATTGCACGTCGACCTCACCCCGCTCGGCGACACCCGCGGCAGCCTGGTGAACTCCGGATCCGACCTCTGCATCGAAATCTGGAATCTTGTCTTCATCCAGTACAATGCCGAGGCCGACGGCAGCTTCCGCGAGCTGCCGGCCAAACACGTCGACACCGGCATGGGATTCGAGCGCGCCTGCTCGATCATCCAAGGCACCAAGGGATTCACCGACTTCTCGATCAAGCCGTCCAACTATGCGACCGACGTGTTCACTCCGTTGTTCCGCAAGCTCGAGGAGCTGAGCGGCAGAACCTACCACGACATCTATCCGGAGCCGGATGCCGACCGCAGCGCGTTCGATGAGCGGATGAAGGACGCGATCGCGTTCCGCGTCATCGCCGACCACCTGCGCACGCTGTCGTTCTCGATCGCCGACGGCATTCTGCCCGGCAACAACGGCCGCAACTACGTGCTGCGCCGGATCCTGCGCCGCGCGGTACGCTACGGACGCCAGCTCGGATTTTCAGGAGAAAAACCGTTCTTCGCCGCGCTGGTGCCCGCGCTGGCCGACCAGATGGGCGGCGTGTTCCCGGAACTGCGCACGCGGCAGGCGGCCATCGAGCAAACCCTTGCGCAGGAGGAATCGGCGTTCAACCAGACGCTCGACCGCGGACTGAAGCGCTTTGAAGAAGCGGTGGGACAGCGCACGCTCCGGGGAACGCACGCTTCCAGCGTGCATGGTTCCGCATCCTGCGGAACCCATTCAGACCTTCCGCAGGATGCGGAAGGGGGCACGCGGGACGCGTGCGCTCCCCTGTCCGGTGACGTCGCGTTCGAACTTTACGACACCTTCGGGTTTCCCATCGACCTCACCGAGCTGCTCTGCGCCGAGCGCGGGCTGACCGTGGACATGCCGCGCTTCACCGAACTGATGGAAGAACAACAGGAGCGCTCGCGTGCTGCACGCAAATCATCGGTTGTACGCGCGCTCGACATCGCCACCGATGCCGTCACCCGCTTCACCGGCTTCGACGAGGACGCCTGCGACGCCACGGTGCTCGAGGTCCACGCGCAGGACGACGCATGGCTCGTCATCACCGACCGCACGCCATTCTACGCCGAAATGGGCGGACAGACCGGCGACACAGGGACGCTCACGATCGATGGTGCCCGATTCGAAGTCACCGGTGTGGTGAACATCGGCAAGGCTCGCGGACTGCTGATCCCGTGCGAAGGCGGGCATCCCGACCCCGCCGGACTTGCGGGCAAGACCGTGCGTCTGGAACTCGACACCGCGCGCCGCAGGCCCGTCGAGGCCCACCACACCGCGACGCACCTGCTGCACTGGGCGCTGCACGAGGTCGTCTCCGCCGACGCTGCGCAGCAGGGGTCATCGGTCGACAAATTCCGCTTGCGTTTCGATTTCAACAGCGCGCCGCTCACCGCGGAACAGATCGAAAGCATCGAGGAAAAAGTCAATGAACGCATCCATGCCGGTGACGCCGTGTCGTGGATCGAGGTGCCGCACGCCTCGGTGAAAGAGCGGCGCGAGATCATGCAGTTCTTCGGCGACAAGTACGGCGATACCGTGAGGGTGGTGCAGATCGGTGGTTCGTCCGGCGCGCTGGACGGTTATTCGATGGAGCTGTGCGGCGGCACCCACGTGCGCGACACCTCAGCCATCGGATTGTTCAAGATCCGCAGCGAGGGTGCGGTCGCCGCCGGCGTGAGGAGGATCGAGGCAGTCTGCGGCGAAGCCGCTTGGCAGCACATGCGCGAGCGGGTGGAACAGTGGGACCACGATCTCAAGGCCGCGCGCCTGAAACTCGATGCGGCCAACGCGGTGCTCGCACAACTCGGTGAAGCACCGGTCACGGCCAATGAGTTCCCTCACCTGATGACCGCGATGCTGGTGGAACGCGCGGACGTGAAACAGCTCAATGCCACCTTCGCCCACAGTCTCCGCACGCTCGAGGAGACCAAACTGGCGGCAGTGGATGCGGAAAAGCGCATCCAGAGGCTGCGTGCGGCGCGAGCCGCCCAGGCGGCCGATGCCGCACTGGCCGACCTCATCAGCGGCGGCGGACCGATCATCGCCTCGTTCGACGGTGATGCCACGCTGCTGCAAGAGCTGCTCAACGGGCTCAGGAAACGGAATCATGCCGATGCGGCGTTCCTGGTCGTCGACGACGGCGAGAAGCTGCATCTCGGCGTCCACTGCGGGGCTGCCGCGCAGTCGGCCGGGATGAATGCCGGTTCCATGCTGCGCGATCTCGCGGCCATCGCGGGCGGCAAGGGTGGCGGCAAGTCGGACCAAGCCCGCGGTGCCGCCCCCGACCGCTCGAAAGTCGCGGAACTCAAGGCCGCGGCGGCGGAACGTTGGTGATCATGACGATTGGTGATGAGACGGAGCAGGGCGAGCCCGCCCCGCTCACCAACCCGCGAGACGGCAGGCCCGCTTGAAGTGTGCGGACGCGACCGGCGTGATCGAGAGCCGCGTACCACGCTGACACACGGTCATTTCCGCGAGCTGGGGATCCGCTTTGAGGGCATCGAGCGTGAGCATCGCAGGAAGCTTTCCGACGAATTCGAAATCCACCAACCACCAGCGCGGCTTGGCTGGCGTCGCCGCGGGATCGAAATACTCACCGGCTGCATCGAACTGGGTCGGATCGGGATACGCCGCACCAGCTACTTGGGCGACACCCACGATCCCCGGCGGCTTCGCATTCGAATGATAGAACAACGCCTGGTCGCCCGGCTTCATCTCCCGCCACATGAAATTACGAGCCTGATAGTTGCGCACGCCGGTCCAAGGCTCGCGGCCAACCCGCTCGAGATCATCGATCGAAAAGACGTCCGGCTCGGATTTGATCAGCCAGTGGCGCATCAGTTCAGGCAATCGCTTTTTCCAGACCCGGCTTGATCTCCGGCAGCGGGAGATGCTCGGGACCCAGCTCGAGGCCGGCCGCGGCGCGCAGCTCGGCTTCAATCGCCTCGATCACGTCCATCTCCGGCTTGAATTCCGCGGCGTGGTACGAACTGCGGACCAGCGGACCACTCGCCACATGGCGGAACCCCTTCTCGAGCGCGATGGCGCGGTACTCGTCGAACACCTCGGGCGCGATGTATTCAACGACTGGCAGATGCTTCACCGAAGGGCGCAGGTACTGACCAAGGGTCAGCACGGTGACGTCGTGGTCGCGCAGGTCGTCCATCGCCTGCAACACCTCGTCGCGCGTCTCGCCGAGGCCGAGCATCATGCCGCTTTTCGTCGAGACCTTGCCATCCACCATCGCCTTGGCTTTCTTGAGCACGGCGAGGCTGCGGTGGTATTGCGCCCTCGATCTGACCAACGGCGTGAGCCGTTCGACTGTCTCGATGTTGTGATTGAAGATGTGAGGTCGGGCCTCCATGACGAGCCGCAGCGCCCAGTCGCGGTCGTTGAAGTCCGGCACGAGCACCTCGATGATGATGCCCGGGTTCGCCTCGCGCACCGCGGCGATGACGCGGCGAAAATGATCGGCACCACCGTCGCGCAGATCGTCGCGTGCCACGGCGGTGATCACGACGTGCTTGAGCCCCATGCGCCGCGTCGCCTCGGCCACGCGCTGCGGCTCGTCGTCCTCGAGCGCGTCGGGCTTCGCCGTTTTGACGGCGCAGAATCCGCAGGCGCGGGTGCATTTCTCGCCCGCGATCATGAAGGTGGCCGTGTGCTGGCTCCAGCATTCCCAGCGGTTCGGGCACTGGGCCTCTTCGCACACCGTCACGAGCCGCAGGTCGGTGATCAACGATTTGGTCGACCAGAACACCGGGTTGTTCGGCAGGCGCACCTTGATCCAGGACGGCTTGCGGCTTTGATGGAGTCCGGGATCCATCCTCATCTTCGGTCCACAACTGCTCATGGCGCGCGCGACGATAGGCTCGCCCGCCAATGTCGAAAAGCGGAAATTGGGCGCGGGTCACGCCCGCACCGGACGTCCGCGCCAGGCATGCAGCAGAAAGCCCGCGGCAAAGAGGAACATGAACAACGAAAAGAATTGTCCCTTGGTGATGCCGCCCACCAGTGGCGCATCCGGCTCGCGGAATTGCTCGCAGACGATGCGGAACAGGGCATACAGCGCAAAAAACAAGCCGGTGCACAGGCCGTCGGGTGCCTTGGGAAACCGCGTGCGCACCCACCAGAGGATCGCAAGCAGCAGCGCGCCCTCGGTGAATGCCTCGTACAATTGCGACGGATGGCGCGGCGGCAGGAAGGATCCGAACACCCGGGAAAGCTCGGGATGATCGCGCGCCGCAGCCACCAGCGAGCCGATCGATTCCGCTGCGGCCGTGGCTTGCGGTTCGGCGGCCGAGCACGCCTCCCAAACCGCGCGCTGGACGTCCTGCGACTCTTCTCTGAGCGATTCGGGAAACACCACCGCCCACGGCACCTTGTCGCCCGCGACACGGCCGTACAGCTCGCCGTTGATGAAGTTCGCCAAGCGCCCGAACAACAACCCCACCGGAGCGACGACACACAAGCCGTCTCCCAAGCCGGTCCAGGTCACCCGATGACGCCGCGCATACACCCACGTGAACACCAACAACCCGGCGATCCCGCCATGACTCGCCATCCCGCCCTCCCACACGCGCAGCACCATTAGCGGATCGCGCAACAAGCCGCCCCAACCGATCTCGGGCAACTGATAGAACAAAACATAACCAATTCGACCACCAAGAAAAACGCCGAACAACGCTGCGGCGGCCATAAAATCCCCGGTCTGCCCCGGTTTGAGCACCCACAGCCCGCGCCGCGCGAGTTGCCTGAGCAAGAGGAATCCGCACAAAAACCCGAGCAGGTAGGCTAGTCCGTACCATCGAATGACGAGGCCGCCGAACAACGGCAACGCCACGGGATCGAGATGGTGAACCCACATCAACAGCACAGGGCCGACCATCACACTAGGCACGGTCGGCGCGCAAGCCGCGATCCTTGATGAGCTCCGGATCCGTTGTGACCCATCCGGGTTTCTTCCCGGTTGACCGGCCGCCGGGTCGGGTGGACGCTTGCGCCATGGGCGGCGACCACCCTCTGCTCGATCTGCAGTTCATCGAAGCGCGCCACCTGTTGGTGGAATTGGCTGCGTTTCTCGACCGCTGCGATCGTCACGGCTGCACCGGCGACTTCAGGCATCGGGCATTGCTCGACGCACTGCCGCTCCTGCTCGAGCAGAGGACCGATCGTGCCAAAGCCGTGCTCGATGCGTTTTCGGATCCGACCGACACCGTGGCATCCCGCGCCGCCGCGCCAGTATACGGCGCGCCACGGCCGGACGCCGACTGAGATCCACTTCCCAACCACACCCATGCGTTACATCGAACCGCACGCACACATGGTCAGCCGCACGACGGACGACTACGAGCGGCTTGCGCTCGCCGGATGCGAGGTGTTGTGCGAGCCGGCGTTCTGGGCGGGCTTCGATCGTTCGTCGCCCGACGGATTCCGTGATTACTTCCTGCAGCTCACGCGGCACGAACCGAAACGTGCCGCGAAACACGGCATCCGTCATTTCTGCTGGCTATGCGTGAATCCCAAGGAAGCCGAGGATCCCGGGTTCGCGCGGGAGGTGATGCGCATGATCCCCGAGTTCCTCGACTCACCGAACGTCCTCGGCATCGGCGAAATCGGACTGAACAAGAACACGCGCAACGAGCTGGCGATCTTCGAGGAACACGTGCAGCTCGCACTCGATCACGATTTGCCGGTGCTCGTCCACACGCCCCACCTCGAGGACAAACGCAAAGGCACCCGGCTGATCCTCGACGCATTGGCGAATTTCCCGAAACTGCGACGCGACCAAGTGGTCATCGACCACGTGGAAGAACACACGGTGGGCACCGTCCTCGACGCCGGGTACTGGGCGGGCATGACCTTGTACCCACACAGCAAGTGCTCGGTCGACCGCGCGATCGACATCCTGGAAATCCACGGTCCGGAGCGGCTGTGGATGAACTCCGCGTGTGACTGGGGCGTCTCCGACCCGCTGGCCGTGCCGAAGTGCGCGCTGCGGATGAAGGCGCGCGGCCACGACACCGCCGCCATCCGGCGCATGCTGTGGGAAAACCCGCGCGAATTCCTCAGCCGGTCGCCGCGATTCATCATCGACTGATCCGATCCCTCCTGCGGAACCGACCACCCGACATTGGGTTTTGCATCTTCCGGTCGCGACGCTAGCCTGCGCTTCCTCCGATGACCACGGCCGACCTCTACGCCAGGCATGTGATGCCGACCTATGCGCGCCTGCCGCTCACCTTGGTGCGCGGCGAGGGCTGCCGCGTGTGGGACGATCATGGCCGCGGGTATCTCGATTTCTGCTCGGGCATCGCGGTGTGTTCGCTCGGCCACTGCCACCCGCGCGTCACCGATGCCATCCGCGACCAGGCCGCCACGCTGATCCATGTGTCCAACCTGTATCACATGCCGCAGCAGGCGGAACTCGCGGCGGAGATCAACGACCACCACGTGTGTCTGCCCGGCAAGGTGTTTTTCTCGAACTCCGGAGCGGAGGCCAACGACGGGCTGATCAAATCGGCGCGGCGTTTCGGCCATCGGCGGCCTCAGCCCGATGGAACGCCGCGCGTCGAGACACTGACCTTCGATCACTCGTTCCACGGGCGCACACTGGGCTCTATGGCCGCGACCGCGCAGGCGAAAATCCACGAGGGATTCGATCCACTGCTTCCCGGCTTCCGTTATCTGCCGTTCAACGACATCGCCGCGCTCGAAGCGGGCATCCGCCCGGAAACCGTGGCGATT
>VHCM01000095.1 GCA_016871685.1 Verrucomicrobiota bacterium | reverse complement strand
GGCCGACGCATCCGCCGGATCCGCGAACCCCCTTTCATTCCACCCGATCATGGCACGCATCCTCGGCATCGAGATCCCGAACGAGAAGCGCATTGAAGCTTCTTTGCCCTACATGTACGGCATCGGTCGTCCGACCGCGGCGCGCATCCTCGAACATGCGGGGATCGATCCGGACACGCGTACCGGCCAGCTTTCCGAAGACCAGCTCGTGCGCATCGCCCAGGTGATCCAAGCCGAAGGCATCATGGTCGAGGGCGACCTGCGCCGCGACCGCCAGGCCCAGCTCAAGCGCCTCACCTCGATCAATTGCTATCGCGGCATCCGCCACAAGCGTGGCCTGCCGGTGCGCGGCCAACGCACACGCACCAATGCCCGCACCCGCAAGGGCAAGAAGAAGACCGTGGGTGTGAAGAAATAATTCGATCCCAGCGACCCCTCTGCCATGTCTGAAGAAGAGATCCAATCCGCTGCGGCCCCTGCCGCCGCGCCTGCCCCAGCGCCGACACCCGAACCTGCGGCCGAAGCCCAGAAAAAAGAGGTCAAGCGCGACATCTTCGCCGAAATCGCCGGTGGCGAGGAGGAAATCAAAATCCACAAGGCGAAGGGTTCGAAGAACATCCATCGCGGTGTGGTGCATGTCACCGCCACCTTCAACAACACGCTGGTGAGCGTGACGGATGCCAACGGCAATGCCATCGGCTGGTCGAGCTCCGGCAAGATGGGCTTCAAGGGATCACGCAAAAGCACCGCCTACGCCGCACAGGTCGTCTCGCAGGATGCCTGCCGCCAAGCGATGGGCCACGGCCTCAAGGAGGTCGACGTCCGCGTCAAAGGCCCCGGCTCTGGCCGCGAGTCCGCCGTGCGCGCCGTCCAAGGCCTCGGCCTCGAGATCCTCTCGATCCGCGATGTCACGCCCATCCCCCACAACGGCTGTCGGCCGAAGAAGGCCCGCCGCGTCTGATCCGAACCCCTGATTTCCCGACCCACGTCATGGCACGCTACACCGGCCCCACCACCAAGATCAGCCGCCGCTTCGGAGTCCCGCTCTTCGGCAGTTCCAAGGCGCTCGAGCGCCGCAACTTCCCGCCCGGCCAGCACGGCGTGCGCGCAGGGCGCAAGAAGAAGAGCGAATATTCCGTCGCGCTTGGCGAAAAACAGAAGCTGCGCTTCCAGTACGGCATTCTCGAAAAACAATTCCGCGGCTACTACGAGGAAGCCGCGCGCCGCCGCGGCGTCACCGGCGAGATCATGCTGCAGTTGCTCGAGACCCGCCTCGACAACGTGTGCTTCCGCGCCGGATTCGCCAACACCCGACGCGGGGCGCGCCAAATCGTCAATCACGGGCACGTCCTCGTGAATGGCCGCCGCGTCGATGTGCCGAGCTACCAGGTCCGCCCCGGCGATGTCATCAAGGTCGGCGGCAAGCCGTCGTCGCAGCAACTGGTGCTGCGCATGACCGATCTCACGCAGGCGGTGCCCGCCGTCGATTGGCTCACGGTCGACCGCGCGAAGCTCGAGCTCACCGTCAACCGCGTTCCCGAGCGCTCCGACATCGATCCGCTCGTCAACGAGCAGCTCATCGTCGAGCTTTACTCGCGCTGACCTTTCATCCGCTGGTTTGTTTTTTTGTTTTGGCGAGGCGCCCGGACGATCATTCCGGGCGTTTTCGCGTCGGGCCGCGCCAACGGTGCACGGCGATCGGACGCAGCGGCAGGCCTTGCGCGGCAGGGCGTGCTGGTCTAGGACTGCACCCGCACCCGTCATGGCCGCCAACTACACGGAAGCCGACATCCGCTCGCTCGACTGGCGCGAGCACATCCGCATGCGTCCGGGCATGTACATCGGCAAGCTCGGCGACGGGTCGTCGCCCGACGACGGGATCTACATCCTGCTCAAGGAGGCGGTGGACAACGCGATCGACGAGCACGTCATGGGCCACGGCAAGGAGGTGCGCATCGACATCGACGACCACGGCCGCGTCGAGGTGCGCGATTTTGGCCGCGGCATCCCGCTGGGCAAACTCCACGACTGCGCGGCGAAGATCAACACCGGTGCCAAGTACGACAGCGAGGCGTTCAAGAAATCCGTCGGCCTCAACGGTGTGGGCATCAAGGCGGTCAACGCGCTTTCCGGATTCTTCGAGATCCAGTCGTGGCGCGAGGGTCTCACCAAGGCGCTGGAGTTTTCCAAGGGCGAGCTGACGGTGGACATGAAGAACCCGCGGCGCGACGCGGAGCCCGACGGCACGCGCCTGGCCTTCGAGATCGACCGCACGATCTTCCCCGACAAGACGAAGTTCCGCGATGCGACGGTCGCGCGGATGTGCCGGTATTATTCGTATCTCAATCCGGCACTCACGGCGGTCTTCAATGGCACGAAGTTCCGCTCGAAGGACGGGTTGCTCGACCTGCTGCGCGAGGAGATGCGCTCCGAACCGCTCTATCCGCCGATCCATCTGTCCGGCAAGGACATCGAGGTCGCCTTCACCCATTCCGCCGAAAGCGGCGAGGAGTACCACAGTTTCGTCAACGGCCAGAACACGTCGCAGGGCGGCACGCACCTTGCGGCGTTCCGTGAGGCGCTGGTGCAGGTCGTGCGCGGGTTTTTCAAGAAGCAGTACGACCCGGCGGACATCCGCGCCGGCATCGAGGCGGCGGTGAGCGTGCGGATCGTCGAGCCGGTGTTCGAGTCGCAGACCAAGACGAAGCTCGGATCGGCGGCGATGGAGCCGGACGGCGAGTCGTTGCGCACGTTCATCGGGAACTTCCTCAAGACCAACCTCGATAATTACCTGCACAAGCATCCGCAGGCGGCGGAGGCGCTCGGCAAGCGCATCCAAGCGGCCGAGCGCGAGCGCAAGGAACTCAAGGGCGTGCAGAAGATGGCGCGCGAGCGTGCCCGCCAGGCGAAGGTGCACAACCGCAAGCTGCGCGACTGCCGCGTCCGCTTCGATTCGAAGCACAAGCGGCGCGACGAGAGCACGCTCTTCATCACCGAGGGCGACTCGGCCTCGGGATCGATCACCAAGTCGCGCGATGTCGAGACCCAGGCGGTGTTCTCGCTGCGTGGCAAGCCGCTCAACACGTTCGGATTGCCCCGCAAGATCGTTTACGAAAACGAGGAGTTCGCACTGTTGCAGGCGGCGCTCAACATCGAGGACGGCATCGAGGCGCTGCGCTACCGCCGGGTGGTCATCGCCACCGACGCCGACGTCGACGGCATGCACATCCGCCTGCTGCTGCTCACGTTCTTCCTCCAGTTCTTCCCGGAACTCATTCGCGACGGCCATTTGTTCATCCTGCAGACGCCGCTGTTCCGCGTGCGCAGCCGCAAGGAAACGATCTACTGCTACGACGAGGACGAGAAACGCGCGGCGCTCGAAAAACTCGGCAAAAACGCCGAGATCACCCGCTTCAAGGGACTCGGCGAGATTTCCCCGGACGAGTTCGGCTTCATGATCGGCCCGGACATGCGGCTCGATCCGGTGGTGTACCAGGAGGGAGGGGGAGTACGCGAACTCCTCGCGTTCTACATGGGCAAGAACACGCCCGAACGACAAGACTACATCATCGGCAACCTGCGCGAAGATGTCGACAAACAGGTCGCCTGAGCCACTCGCCGCCATGCTCGCCAAGCGCATCATCCCCTGCCTCGACGTGACCGGCGGACGCGTCGTCAAAGGCGTCAACTTCGTCGACCTCGTCGACGCCGGCGATCCGGTCGAGGCGGCGATGGCCTACAACGCGCAGCAGGCCGACGAACTGGTGTTCCTCGACATCACCGCGTCGTCGGACAACCGCGCGACGATGGCGGACGTCGTGCGGCGCACCGCGGCGCATTGCTTCATTCCGCTGACCGTGGGCGGCGGCATCCGCACGGTGGACGACATGCGCGCGATGTTGCTCGCCGGTGCTGACAAGACGGCCGTCAACACCGCGGCGGTGGCGCGGCCGGACTTGGTCGACGAAGGAGCCAAGACCTTCGGCAGCCAGTGCGTGGTGGTCGCCATCGACGCGCGGCGCACGGCCGCGGACCGATGGGAGGTGCACACGCACGGCGGTCGCACGCCGACAGGCATCGATGCGGTCGATTGGGCGCGCGAGGTGTGGAACCGTGGCGCGGGCGAGATCTTGCTCACCAGCATGGACGCCGACGGCACGCAGTCGGGCTATGACATCGCGCTGACCGCCGCCGTTTCCTCGGCCGTGGGCATTCCGGTGATCGCCAGCGGCGGTGCGGGCAATCTGGATCACATGGTCGAGGTGCTCGACCGCGGCAAGGCCGACGCCGTGTTGGCGGCGAGCATCTTCCACTTCGGCACGCACACGGTGGGCGAGGCCAAAGCGCACTTCGCACGCATGGGCATCCCGGTGCGACCGGTGATGTCGGCCTGAGGGCGGGATGGTACATTAGAGCATTTTGCTCAAATCTGTGGCCGGTGGTTGGATGTGAGTGTGGGACATTTGCGGATCACGTTGCAGCCCTTGAGGTCGAAGTGTTTCGCGGCGGCGAGCAAGTGACGGTCGTTCGAATGGATTTCACGGAATCCGTATTCCTTGGCGCAGACCAGATGAAGTGCGTCGGAGGCGCGCAGGAAGAACTTCGGCGAAAGCATGGCGATCTGATCCGACGCCTTTTCGATCAGCGCCCGGCTGGATTCGAACCAGGTCCAGATCGCCGAGTCGTTGTCCTTGCGAAATTGCGACACGAGTGACTGGTAGGTCGGTCGATCCACTTGGCGTTCGCGCCACTTGCGGTGGAACGCGGCGGAAAGCTCCAGCCTGCCGAGCGAGAGAGAGCCCACGCCGGTCTGCCGGTCGATCAGGGCGCGGACCTCCGCACTGCCCGGTTCGTCCACGTAATACTTCAGCAGATAGGCGGTGTCGCAATAGATCACAGGTCGCGGAGAGCGGAGATTTCGTGAACGTCTTGCGTGCTGTCCCTGGCGCTCTTCAATTTACCCGACAGCAGCGCCTTGCGGTAGGCGGTCAGCCACTTCCGCCGTTTCCCGAGCGGCACGCCGGATTCCGCCGCCGCCGGCAGCGGTGTGATGCAGGCCGCGGGTTTGCCATGCGAGGTGACAATGACCTCCGTGTCGCCCGCCGCGAGACGCACGTAATGACCGGTGCGCGCGTGAAGCTCGCGGATGGAAATTTCAATCGAACTCATGGCCAACTGTGACACGCGTGTCACGTTGGGTCAAGCCGCCGCAACATGCCGCAGTGCGTCCGCCGGGTGGCCGCGGCGGGGGCGGCGACCGGTGAAGCCAGTCGAAACGTCCTTCTCACGCCGCCGCCGATCCCGCTTGCATTCCGCCGCGTGATCCCGGCGAATGGTGGTCGATCCTCAAACGGATCTTCCGCCGTGCTCGAACTCAAGGACGTCCAGTACCGGATCCGCAGGGATCGCGACGAGATCGCGCTGCTCGACGGCGTGTCGCTGCGGGTGCCCAAGGGGCACTTCATGGCGGTGGTGGGTCCCTCGGGATGCGGCAAGACCACGCTGCTCAAGACGATCGCGGGCATCATCCCGGAATCCGGCGGCACCTTGCTCTGGGACGGGCGCAACCTGGCGGAGGAGGGGGATTTCGAACCGTCGGAGATCGGCTACGTGCCGCAATTCTCGATCGCCTGCGATCCGCTCACCGTGGACGAATCGGTCGAGGCCGCGGCGCGGTTGCGTGTGCGGCTGCGCGGCGCCGACGAGCTGGACCGCCGCGTCGAGCGCGTGCTCGGCGAGACCGGGCTGGCGGCGATCGCGGACCGACGGGTGAAGGTGCTTTCGGGCGGACAGAAACGCCGACTCGGTCTGGCGATGGAGCTGGTCTCGGATCCGAAGCTGTTGTTGTGCGACGAGGTGACCTCCGGGCTCGATCCGCGCTCCGAGCGGGAAATCGTCCAGTTGCTCCACGAGTTGTCGCGCCGCTCCGGGCGCATCGTGATTTCCGTCACGCACTCGCTCGCCCATCTCGAACTCTACGATTCGGTGCTCGTGCTTCACGAGGGGCGCGTCGCGTATCACGGACCGCCGGGACAAATGGTGCATTATTTTTCCGCCAAGGACGCCGAGGAAGTGTATCCGCGGCTCGCCTTGCAGGATGGCGTGCGCTGGCAGGCTTCGTGGTCGAAGCACCGCGAGTCGTACGAGGAGATGATGGAACTCGCGCGCGAAGCGCGACGCGCGGATGCGCAATCCGCGGCGGGCATGACGGATGGCGAGGCGCTCGCCGCCGGGATCGATGGCACGGCATTGCGCCCGCCCGGATTCCTGAACCAGTCATTCACGCTGTTGTCGCGGCGCTGGCGCTTGTTCTTTCGCGACCGCACGCAGGTGCTCCTGCAACTCGCGATCCTGCTGTGCTTTCCGGTGCTCGTCACCCTGTTCGGTGAAAAGGCATCGGAGCCGATCCGCCGGTACTCCGACGTGCGCCAGAGCGATGTGTTCGCCGACATCCGCGAACAGCAAGGTGTGCGCGCGGACCAGGCACGGGTCGGCTCGGCGGTGTCGGGCATCATCATGTTCCAAGTGGTGCTGCTCGCGCTGATGGGATCGAACAACTCGGCGCGTGAAATCGCCGGCGAACGCCAGATCCACGAGAAGGAGAAATTCGGCGGCGTCCGTCCGTCGGCCTACCTCGCGTCGAAGGCGGCGTTTCTTTCGGTATTGGTCGTCGCGCAGTCGCTGTGGATGGCGTTCTTCGTCGATTTCTTCGGTCCGTTCCGCGGTGACTTCGCCGGACATCTGGTGTTCCTGCTGCTGGTGAACGCGGCGATGACCTCAACCTGCCTCGCGATTTCCTCGTGGATGCGCACCGCCGAGCAGGCATCGCTGATGTCGATCTACCTCGTCGGCTTCCAACTGCCGCTCTCCGGCGCGGTGCTCGCGCTGCCGGAAAAGGTCGAGGCCTTCACCCGCCCGTTCATCTCGGCATACTGGGCGTGGTCGGGTTCGGTCGAGGCGCTGCAAACCCAGGTGCGCGACGCGGTGCGCTCGGTAATCGATACCTCGCTGTCCGCATCACCGGCCTGCCATCGCATGCTCGCCGCCCACATCGTGGTCGCGCTCGTCCTCGCATGGATCGGCGCGTCCCGGCCGCAATGGGACTGATTCAACGCTCCGCGGGTGGGGAGTAAACGCTGAAACACTGAAAAGCTGAAATGCTGAAAGTCCCACGTGGGACGATTTCAAGGAGTGCGTT
>VHCM01000094.1 GCA_016871685.1 Verrucomicrobiota bacterium | reverse complement strand
GGGACACTCCGACCGATTTCCCTGCCATCCCATGTCCAATGCCTCACGATCCATCGCCACCGCGTATGATGCGGCACGCGAACGCTACGCCGCGCTCGGAGTCGATACCGAAGCCGCGATGCGCGCGCTCGCGAAGATTCCGATTTCGCTGCATTGCTGGCAGGGCGACGACGTCGGCGGATTCGAGGCGCGCGACGGCACCCTCGGCGGCGGACTCGCCGTCACCGGCAACCATCCGGGCAAGGCGCGCACCCCAGACGAACTCCGCGCCGATCTCGACACGGCCTTCTCGCTCATCCCGGGCACGCACCGGCTCAACCTCCACGCGTTCTACGGCGAATTCGGCGGCAAACGCGTCGATCGCGACGAAATCGCCCCGGAACACTTCAGCGGATGGGTCGACTGGGCACGCGAACGGGGCATCGGCATGGATTTTAACCCGACCTGTTTCGCACACCCGATGGCGGCGGATGGATTCACGCTCTCACATCCGAAAAAAGCGGTCCGCCGGTTCTGGATCGACCATTGCTCCGCCTGCCGCGACATCGGCGCGCACTTCGGCAAAAAACTCGGCACCCCCGCCGTGACCAACCTGTGGATTCCCGACGGATCCAAGGACACGCCGGTCGACCGCCTCTCACCACGCGAGCGCCTCGCCGACTCGCTCGACCGCATCTTCAGCAAAACCATCAAGCCCGCGCTCAACCTCGATGCCGTCGAAAGCAAATTGTTCGGCATCGGCAGCGAAAGCTACGTCGTCGGCTCGCACGAATTCTACCTCGGCTATGCCGCGAAGCACGGCAAGCTGCTCTGCCTCGATGCCGGGCACTTCCACCCGACCGAAGGCATCGCCGACAAGCTCAGCTCGGTACTGATGTTCGTGCCGGAGGTGTTGCTGCACGTGAGCCGCGGCGTGCGCTGGGACAGCGACCACGTCGTGGTGCTCGACGATGCACTGCAGGCGATCGCCGCCGAACTCGTGCGCAACAAGCTGCTGCGCCGCACGCACATCGGGCTGGATTTCTTCGATGCCAGCATCAACCGCATCGCCGCATGGGTGATCGGCACGCGCAACACGCTCAAGGCGTTGCTCATCGCGCTGCTCGAGCCGCCCGCGCTGCGCGCCGCCGAAAAAGCCGGCGACCTCACCGCGCGCCTCGCGCTGATGGAAGAGGCGCGGGCGCTGCCTTGGGCGGCCGTCTGGGACCGCTATTGCGAATCCCGCAATATGCCGCCCCGCGAACGCTGGCTCGACGACGTGCGGCGCTACGAACACGACGTGCTCGCCCGGCGGGTCGGCTGAATTCCCCCTTGCATCGCCCGCCCTCCACAGCGTATTTTTGAGTTCCCGGCGGTGTGATTCCCGCCGGACCGCTCAGTCGGGGCGTGGCGCAGTCTGGTAGCGCGCTTCGTTCGGGACGAAGAGGCCGTGGGTTCGAATCCCGCCGCCCCGACCAGCAGGCGGGATTCATTCCCTAAAAGACTCAAAATCAAGCATTTGCAGCGTACTGGAGGGGTCCGCGACAGAAATTCCACACAGAATTTCACACAAGTTGACTCGCAAACCGGGCTCGATGACCCGGAAACGCAAACGCCGCAGTGCGATCGTGGAAATCGGAACCGGCCCTGCCAGGGTCCGAATCTATACCATCAACCGAAAGGACGGATACGACCAGTTCACGCTGGCATGGAAGGAAGGAGGCCGGCGAAAGACCCGCTGCTTCTCCTGCATGGACGAAGCCAAGATGGTCGGCCAGCAGGTCACCGTCCGGCTCATCAACGGTGGCGCTGAGGCATCTGAGGCCACCCGGCGCGACATAGAGCTGCTCCGGTATTGCGAGCGCACGGCCCTCGACTTCGGCGTGACACTTGCCGCCGCTCTCGAGGAATGGGCCAGTGCCCGCCGAACGGCCTGTGAGGTTCCGCTGTCCGATGCCGTCCGGTTTTACGCCGCGAACCGCAGCTGACCGTTCAGAACCGCATGTTGGGGTCAGTCCTTGTTAGGGTCAGTCCTTGGGTTTAAGTGCTTTCTCATGTTTTTTCAGTTGCCGGGCGGCTTTGGAGCTTTTGCGCAATCTGAATGGACTCCCGATATGAAGTCCTCCGGAAGAGGGCTCCGCCCGAATCAGGAAACGGCTGATATCCGCTCTACATGCGGAAAAAACCTTGGTGCGCCGACCTGTTTCTTGCGGGCAAAGGGTTTTTGACAAAGTCCGGCATGCCGCTACCCTGCGCCGCCTTCCCCGCAATCCTTCATTCCGAAGCCTTGCCAGCACATCCTCCATGAACACGCTCCGCACTTTCACCACCGGCACCGGCGCCGAGGGCCGCTTCCATTCTCTGCCCGCCCTGGCCGCTCAAGGCTTTTCCGGGATCCCGCGGCTGCCGATCTCGATCCGCATCGTGCTTGAGTCGCTCTTGCGCAACCTCGACGGGGTCAAAGTCACCGAACAAGACGTCCGCAACCTCGCGAATTACGATGCGAAACAACCGGGCGATTACGAGATCCCGTTTGTCGTGGCGCGCATCGTCCTCCAGGACTTCACCGGCGTGCCGCTGCTCGTTGATCTCGCCGCCATGCGCTCGGCCGTGCATGCGATGGGGCGCGATGCGAAAGTCATCGAGCCGCTTGTGCCGGTCGATCTGGTCGTCGACCACTCGGTGCAGGTGGATTACGCCGGCACCATGGATTCGTTCACCCGCAACCTCGAATTGGAGTTCCACCGCAACCGCGAACGCTACGAATTTCTGAAGTGGGGCGAGCAGGCGTTCGAAACCTTCAAGGTCGTTCCGCCGGGCATCGGCATCGTTCATCAGGTCAACCTGGAATACCTCGCGAAATGCGTGCTGGAGAAGGACGGCCTGTATTACCCGGACACCCTCGTCGGCACCGACTCGCACACGACGATGATCAATGGTCTCGGTGTGGTGGGCTGGGGCGTCGGCGGCATCGAAGCCGAGGCCGGCATGCTCGGCCAACCAGTCACCTTCCTTGTGCCGGAGGTTGTCGGCGTCCACCTCACCGGCGAACTGGCGACCGGTGTCACCGCCACCGACTTGGTGCTGCTTGTCACCGAGGTGCTGCGCAAGACCAAGGTGGTGGGCAAGTTCGTCGAGTTCTACGGTCCCGGCGCGCGCGCTCTTTCGCTGCCCGACCGCGCGACGATCGCCAACATGGCCCCGGAATACGGCGCGACGATGGGGTTTTTCGGCATCGACGAAACCACCATCGCCTACCTCGCCAGCACCGGCCGTTCGCCGGAGCTTTGCAAGACCGTCGAGCACTACTTCAAGGCCCAGGAACTCTGGGGCATCCCGGAAGCCAAGGATGCCCTCGATTTCTCGCAAATCGTCGAAATCGATCTCGCCGCGGTGAAACCCGGAGTCGCCGGACCCAAGCGCCCGCAAGACCGCATTGATCTCGATGTCCTGAAATCCAAATGGTCGTCGCTGCTTGCGGCTCCGGCACCGGAGGGCTACGGCAAATCGCCCGAGCTCCCTGCATCCGATGGAGCGCACCCGACGTCGCGGCTCGATGCTGTGCCGGATGATCTCACCGAAGTCACCCGTGCGCTCGGCGCGCAGGTCGGGGTGACCGGCGTCCCCTCCGACCAACCGGCGCATCCGCTGTGGGAGGTCAGCGTCGACAGCAAGGGCGGGATCAAAGACACCATCACCCACGGTTCGGTGCTCATCGCCGCCATCACTTCCTGCACCAACACCTCGAACCCGAGCGTAATGATCGCCGCCGGCCTGCTCGCCAAGAAAGCGAACGAAAAAGGCCTCACCGTGAAACCGTCGGTCAAGACCTCGCTCGGGCCCGGCTCGCGGGTCGTCACCGATTATCTCGAAAAAACCGGACTGCAGGCGGAACTCGACAAGCTCGGATTCCAAACCGTCGGCTACGGCTGCACCACTTGTATCGGGAACTCCGGGCCGCTCGATCCGGGTATCGAGGAAGTCGTGAAATCGGAGGACGTCGTCGCCGCTTCCGTGCTCTCCGGCAATCGCAACTTCGAAGCCCGCGTCCATCAGTCGGTGAAGGCGAATTTCCTCATGTCGCCGCCGCTCGTCGTCGCCTTCGCCATCGCCGGCCGCATCGACATCGACCTGCACCACGAACCGCTCGGGTTCGGCAACGACGGCCAACCGGTCTATCTCAAGGACATCTGGCCGGACTCCGGCGAAATCGAGGCAGCCATGAACGCCTCGCTCAGTCCCGACGTTTTCCAACGCCTGTATTCCGGTTTCTCCGATCAGAATCCGCAGTGGAATGGAATCCGCTCGGCAGCCGGCAATGTCTACGCATGGGACCGCGCTTCGACCTACATCCAGGAGCCGCCGTTCTTCGACGGGTATTCGCCACAACCCGCCGACATCACGGAAATCCACGATGCCAGACCGCTCGGCATCTTCGGAGATTCGGTCACCACCGACCACATCTCGCCCGCCGGCGCGATCCGCAAGGAGAGCCCTGCAGGCCGCTACCTCATCGATCAGGGAGTCGCCTTCGCGGAGTTCAATTCGTACGGCTCGCGCCGCGGCAACGACCGCGTCATGACCCGCGGTACCTTCGCCAACGTCCGCATCAAAAACCTCATGGTGCCCGGCAGTGAAGGCGGCGTCACCCGTTCCAATGGCGAAACCGTGGCAATCCACGACGCGGCAATGACCTGCGCGAAATCCGGAACCCCGGCAATCGTCATCGCCGGGGAGGACTACGGCATGGGCAGCAGCCGCGACTGGGCGGCCAAGGGCACCAGCCTGCTCGGGGTCAAGGCGGTCGTCACCAAGTCGTTCGAACGCATCCACCGCTCGAACCTCGTCGGCATGGGCGTGCTGCCCTGCAACTTTGTGGACAAGGAGGACTACGACAAGGTCCGGGATCTTGTCGATGCCACCTTCGACATCCTTGGCATCGACAATGATCTCAAGCCTCGCCAACACGCCGTGCTCCGCGTTCACAAGCCCGACGGCGGCAGCTTCGACATCCCGATTGTCGTGCGCATCGATACGCCGGTCGAAAAGGATTACTATCGTGCGGGCGGCATCCTGCCCTATGTGCTCACGCAGATCCTCGGTGGATCCGATGCCGCTTGATTCCGCCGCTCCGCGCCGCGAAGCTCGCCACATGCCGGATGCCGTCTACGTCCGCGATGCGTTTGCGCGCATCGCCGACCGCTATGTGCTCGCCAACCATGTGCTCAGCCTTGGTGCGGACGTCCTGTGGCGGAAATCAATGGCGGCGCGCGTCAGCGACAAACGGCCACGGCGGCTGATCGACATCGCGTCGGGCACCGGTGATCTCGCGCTAGAGATCCAACGCCGATGTCCGGACTGCGAGGTTGTCGCCACCGACTTCTGCAGCGAGATGCTCGACCACGCTGCGAAACGCGGTGTTCGCCGCACCCTCGTCGCGGATGCGCTCGATCTCCCGTTCGCAGATGCGTCGTTTGACGCCGCCACCGTCGCTTTTGGCCTGCGCAACATGGCGGACTACCCGTCCGCTCTTCGCGAAATGCGGCGTGTGCTCGAGCCGGGCGGACACCTGTGGATCCTCGATTTTTCATTGCCCGAGGGCATTCTTCGTGCGCCGTATCGCTTCTATCTCCACCGGGTCTTGCCGCGCATCGCCGGAATCCTCACCGGCCAGCGCGATGCCTATGAGTACCTCGGCGGCTCGATCGAGTCCTTCCCGTCCGGCAAGGCGATGGAGCGGCTGTTGGCTTCCTGCGGATTCGAGCAACCTTCCTCCACCGCGCTGACCTTCGGCGTGGTTTCGGTTTACCAAGCCATGCGTCCGCGATGAACGAATCGTCTATGCCCGCCCGAGAGGCCGCGCTCGCACTCACACAGCGGCTTATGGCCGCCGGCCATCAGGCGCTTTTCGCCGGCGGCTGCGTGCGCGACCGCCTGATGGGAATCGAACCCAAGGACTACGACATCGCGACCTCTGCCGTTCCGTCCGAAGTGCTCGCGCTCTTTCCGGGATCCAACGAGGTCGGCGCCCACTTCGGCGTGGTCATCGCCAAGAGCGAAGGACACCACGTGGAAATCGCGACATTCCGCACCGATGGAAGCTATCGCGATGGAAGGCGCCCCGATGCCGTCACCTTCTCGACGCCCGAACACGATGCGAAACGCCGCGATTTCACCATCAACGGATTGTTCGAACATCCGGAGACCGGCGAGATCATCGATCATGTCGGCGGGCGCGCCGATCTGGATGCCGGTGTCATCCGCGCCATCGGCGATCCCAGGCAACGCTTCAGCGAAGACGCCCTCCGTTTGTTGCGTGCGGTGCGTTTCGCGGCAAAGCTCGGATTTCGCATCGATCCGGCCACCGATGCCGCGCTCAAGAGCTGTGCGCCCATGCTTGCCAGGATTTCCCCGGAACGCATCAGGGATGAATTTTCCCGCATCCTGACCTCCTCCCGCCGCCGCAATGGCGTCGAGCATTTGGTCGAAACAGGACTCATCCACCACGTCGTTCCGGAAGTGATTCCGATGATCGATTGTGGCCAACCGCCCGAATGGCATCCCGAAGGGGATGTGTTCACTCACACGATGATCATGCTCGACATGCTGGACGCCCATGCGCCGCTCGATCTTTGCCTTGCTGTCCTATTGCACGACATCGCCAAGCCGCCCTGCCGCACCGTCGAACCCGCAACCGGACGAATTCGTTTCAACGGGCACGATGCCACGGGTGCCGTCATGGCGGAGGCAATTCTTCGCAGGCTCCGATATCCCAATGACCTGACCGCCGATGTGACGGCAATGGTCGCGCGACACATGCAGTTCATGAATGTCACCAAAATGCGCGTCGCCAAATTGAAGCGATTCATGGCCGCGCCGACATTTCCCCGGGAAATGGAACTCCATCGCGTCGATTGCGGATCGTCCAACGGGCTGACCGACAATTACGAATTTCTTCTGGCGAAAGAGTCCGAGTTTTCAGCGGAGCCGCTGATCCCCGCGCCGTTGGTGACCGGCCGCGACCTCATCGATCTTGGACTGGAACCAGGGCCGCGTTTCAAAGAGCTGCTCGATGCTGTGCAGAGCGAACAACTTGAGGGACGCATCCATGATCGCCGTGCCGCCTTGGAATTCCTCCAAGCTCTGCTTCATTGACTTCCTTTTCCCCATTCTCTTTACATAACATAAAAACATAGGGACAGACACATAGGGACAGACACAT
>VHCM01000093.1 GCA_016871685.1 Verrucomicrobiota bacterium | reverse complement strand
AGAGCAGTACCAAGCCCGAGACGCTGGTGATGTAGGCGATGGTGCCGACATGGCGTGAGATCAGCGACTGCAGCAGTGGAAACCGGTCAGCGAACGATCCCGGCGAATCGAGGATTGCATTGAACACGGTGATCACCAGCAGTCCCGCCGCCACGATCAGGATGAAGAGGTAGGGCATCAGCATCGACCTCCAGAACTTCCTCTTCAGCGAGGGCAACGGCCGGTGGAAGATGATCGCGAACGCGTCCTCGATCACGCGGAAGGCGAGCGAGCTGAACGACAGCAAGGCGATTCCTCCGATCCACCCGACCCAACGGCGTTGGCGCAGGAAATCCTCGAGCAAGTCGTTGAGCGCGGGTGCCAGACCGGGCGCGATCAGCGCCGCCTCGGCGGTGATTGAGTCGACGAGCAGGCGCGCGTCGATCACGTGCGAGAGGACCACGATGAGCACGACGCACAGGGGGACGAGCGACAGCATCATGTTGAAAGCCACCGCTCCGGCGAGCAGCAGTCCGTGGTTGTGAAAAAAGAACTCCCGCAGGGTCCGGAGGCCGAATCGGCAGGCTTGGCAAATCAAGCGCACGACTCGAATCCAGCGGATGCGCGGCATCGTGAAAAGCGGAAACACGGAAAAGACCGGATGCGTCACGCGCGAAGCCGTGGGACACGGCTGGTCACTTGATGAACACCTCGCGTGGTTTGGCGCCATCGCCGGGGCCGACGATGCCGCGCTGTTCGAGGATGTCGACCATGCGTGCCGCACGAGTGTAACCGAGGCGCAGCCGCCGCTGCAGCAGCGAGGTGCTCGCCTTGCGTTCCTGGCGGACCACTTCGATGCATTTCACGACGAGTTCCTCGTCGGCTTCCGAAACTTCCTCCTCATCGTCGTCGCCACCGCCGCTGATCGACGCCTGGATGTCCGATTCGAAATCCGGCTCGCCCTGTGTCGCGCAGTGGTCGATGATGCGCTCGATTTCCGCATCGGTGACGAAGGCGCCTTGAGCGCGCTCGAGTTTGGCGGATCCGGGCGGGAGGTAGAGCATGTCGCCCTTGCCGACGAGTTTTTCGGCTCCTTTGGTGTCGAGGATCACGCGTGAGTCGAGCTGGGAGGAGACCTGGAACGCGATGCGGCACGGGATGTTCGCCTTGATGATGCCCGTGACCACATCGGCGCGCGGTGTCTGGGTGGCGATGATCAGGTGGATGCCCGCCGCCCGCGCCTTCTGCGCGATCCGCGCGATGCACATCTCGACATCGGCAGGCGCGGTCTGCATCAGGTCGGCCAACTCGTCGATCAGCACGACGATGTAAGGGAAGCGGTCGGGAATGCGCTCGGGATCCTCATCCTCCGCTTCCTCGTCATCGTCGCCGGAGAGCAATTCGCCGTTTTCCAGAGCGGCCGCGATGGACTCCATTTCCTCGTCTGGCTCGTCGCCGTCGCTCGACCACGCCGGCGGGCGGTGGCTCGCGGGTGCCGTGTCGTCGTCTTCTTCCTCCTCTTCCGCGTCCTCATCCTCTCCGTCGTCCTCGGCCTCCTCGTCCTCGACGGCTTCCGCGTCGATCTCCTCCTCTTCGGCTTCCTCATCCAGCAGCTCTTCCTGCTCTTCTTCTTCGTCTTCGAACGCCTCGTCGAACGTGGCTTGGGCGTAGCTGCCCTTGGTTGCCTCCTTGCGCGGGCGGTTGTTGAAGCTGTCGAAGTTCCTGACGCCTTCTTTGGCGAAGATGCGGTAGCGCTTCTCCATTTCGTTGACCACCCACTTGAGCGCCGCGACGGTTTTCTTCGGATCGGTGACGACCGGAACGACGAGGTGGGGCAGGCGGTTGTACATCTGCATCTCGACGACCTTGGGGTCGACCATGATGAAGCGCAGTTCGTCCGGTCCGAATTTGAACAGCATCGAGGCGATGATCGAATTGATGCAGACCGATTTACCCGATCCGGTGGCCCCGGCGACGAGCAGGTGCGGCATGGCGGCGAGGTCGCCGATCACGGTCTTGCCGTAGACGTCCTTGCCGAGTGCGAGCGGAATCTTCTTCTTGGCCGAGCGGAATTCCGGATCGTGCAGCAGTTCGTTGAGCGGCACAGCGATCTTCTGCGAGTTGGCGATTTCGATGCCCACGGTGTCCTTGCCGGGGATCGGCGCGAGAATGTTGATCCGCTCGGCGCGGGTGGCGCGCGCCAGGTCGGCCTCGAGCTGCGAGATGCGTGAGACGCGCAGTCCGATCGATGGATAGATTTCGTAGCGCGTGATCGTCGGCCCGCGGGTGATGTCGCCGGGGGTGACTTCGATCCCGAAGGCCTTGAGGGTATCGACGATCAGGCGCTGGGTTTGCAGCAGCTCGTCACGATCCGTCTGCGGCGTGTCGTCGGTATCCGGGCTGTCGAGCAGGTCGAAACCGGGAAGCTCGTAGTGTTCGAAGCGGCTGGTTGAGAGCGATTGGTGGGTTTGTTTCCGGCGTTCGAACGGTTTGGTGCCCGGCAGCATCGGAGTGGCGGCGCGGCGCTGGGAGGCGTCGATGATCTGCGGAGCCGGGGTTTCCTGCAGCGGCAGCATCGGCTGGGCGTCCTCTTCCTCTTCTTCTTCCTCCTCCTGTTCGCGTTCGGCCGCTTTGGCGGCTTTCATCACTTCGCGTTCCTTGTGGCGTTGTTCCCGCTGGCGCTCGCGTTCGGCGATCAACTCGGCTTCACGGCGCGCCACATGGCCGGACTCGCGACGCGATTCGCGCCAGGCCTGGAACCGACGCCACAGCCAGTGTGCGCAGTCGCGGGTGAAGCGGATCGGTTCATGGCCGGTGAGCAGGACCACCGAGACCAAGTAGGCTGCGGTGGTGACCAGCAATGTGCCGGTGCGGCCGATCAGGCTGGCGAGCACGAATCCGCCGAGACCGTGGCCGATCACGCCGCCGGGGCGCCCGGCCATGTTGCACTGCGCGGCCCAGCCTTTGAACAACCAGTCGGCGGCATGCAGCCAGGCACTGGCGGAGAGGATCAGCATCGCGAATCCGATCGTCACGCGCGGCCAGATGAGGCCGTCGAAAAACAGTTTGCGGCTGCCGAACCATAAAAACGCGACCGGCACGAGATAGGCTGCGGCTCCCAACAGCAGGATGGCGGTGAAGGCGGCAATCCCGCCCAATGGACCAATCAGATTTTCACCAGCAGCACCCGATTTGTCGGCAAAGGCCTCAAGCAGCCACCAGTGGGGCAGGTCGGCCGGGCTGTACTTGACCAAGGAAAGCAGCAAAAACAGACCGGCGGTCATCCAGAGGATGCCCGTGATCTCGTTGCTCCAGCGCGCGGGTTCGGCCGCCTCGCCACGTTTGCGGTTGTCCCTGTATGCCATGAATCCGGCTTCGGACACAGCATTTCGTGAACCCGGCCTCCCGGCAAGAATGATTTCGAGGTGTGGATCATCAGGAATGGCTAGGGATTTCCGGCGGATTCGTCTGCTTCTCCCATCAGGTGATCCATCGATCGTGATTTTCAGAGCTTCAAATCAACGGTCTGGTGATCATGCGGTCGAGGGAGCGGATTGCGCTTCGGCGTTTTCGGTATCGTGGCCGTTGCCGCGCAGTGAGAGATAGGTGCCAGCGGCGAGGAATCCCACCGCCAGAGCACCGCCGAGCCAGAGGGCTCCGGGTTGGTGAAGTTGATGGCGGGCACTCTGGGCGAGGTCGCGCGCGCGATCGGGCAAGGTGTGCCGCGCGGTGTGGGACAGCAGGTTGCGGACATCCTGGGTGAGGAAGGAAACATCCTCGCCAATGCGCGAGATCAGTCCGCTCGCGCGCGGGTCGTCGATGGTGGAGATACGGGTCATGTTCGTGTCGGCGCGTTTGGCCGTCATCACCCTCGACGCGAACCCGCTGCGGGCAAGCGACGGCATTTCACGCGATGGAGTAAGCAAGGGGGGGGCGTGCCCTCGGGCGGGTCAATTCGCCTCTTTGACGACCCTGCCGCCGAGCGAGAGGATGCGGGCGTTGGCCTTGGCCGACTCCGCCTCGGCAATGTTCCCGTCGCGCACGTACATTTGCGAGAGGCTGGTCCAGGCGAGCAGGTCGTTGGGACGAAGGGTCACCGCTTGCAAGCCGCAGCCGATGGCCTCTTTGAGTTGGCCGGTTTTCATCAGGGCCATGCCCAGGGCGTGCCAGCCGTCGAAGAACGTTGGATCAGAGCCGACGCAGCGCCGGTAGAGGGCGATGGCCTCGTCAAGTTCGCCCAGCGCGAGGTGGCCGTTGGCCTGATCGAACCACTCGTCGATGGATGGATCGTCCGGCATTTAACATCGACAGCGAAGGACCGCTTGAGGGGTCAGCGACGGAAGAGCGGCACGACATCGGCGGCTTCGCGTTGCGAGGCAAGCCACTCTTTCAAGGCGATCCTTGCGTTTTGTTGGCCGCTTTGCGAAACCGTGGTGCTGATGAAATTGTCGTCGCCTTGGGTTTTCACCACTTCCCGTTTCATCACCTGGATCAAATGGGCGGCGGTCGGTGAGTCTTCGGGCTCATAGACGATCTCCGCAAGTTTGCCCGGGGTGACGTTCCGTGTGTTTTCGAACAGCGTGACCGGTGCCATGTCCCTGGCTTCCTCGGCGTTCTTGAGCTGTTTTTCCTTTTCCTCGAGTTTTGTTTTCGCCTCGGCGAGCGCCTGCTGCTCGAGCGGCGATTGCATGTTGTTGATCTGCTCGCTCAGCTCGGTGATCTCTTTGTTCAGTCGATCGACCTCCTCATTGCGGTTGTGGCTGCGGTTGTAGCCGAGCACGCTGTGGGTGCGGTTGATGCCGGCTTCGCTGGTGGCTTCGTCGAATGACTTGCCGCCGTCGATGGCGGCCTGCAGCCGGGCCTTGAGCTCCTCCGCTTCTTTTTCCAGAGCCTCGATCGCCTTTTCGCGGATGTACTGTTCGCGCACCTGCTCTTTCGATTCGTCAAAGGTCTTCGGTCGCGAAGGTTCCTCGCCGTCGAGCCGTGCGACAAACCATTGGTTTTCGCCGATGGCGATCGGTTGGGTGATCTTCGAGAGCGGGTCGGCGGTGGGTTTCAGCTTGAACAGTTCGTCCGCCACCTTGCTGTCGGTGCTGCTGGTGGCGCGGAGTTTCAGGTCGAGGAGTTCCTTCGGCGGCGCGGCCTGTTTGAAGAGATCCGTGGTCGCGACCGTCCAGCAGAATTCAGCGGCAAGAGCCTCGAATCCCTCACCCTTGCGCTCTTCGAGCCGCGTCGCGAAATCATCGACCTTGGCATCGGCCTCGCGTTGTTTGCTGCGCTTGTCCTCCTCGAGCTTCCGTTGCCTCTCGTCGGCCGCTTTCGCTTTTTCCTCCGCGATCCGCTTCTTTTCCTCATCGGACTGACCTTCGGTCGCCGGAGCATCATCGACCGGCTCCTCGGGTGCGACGGCGGCTTCCGGAGTGACGACCAGATAGGTGAACTTCCGGGTCGGTTCGGTGGTGTAGGTCGAGCGCACTTCCTTTTCGCTGGCACCGATCGCCGAGTCGTCGTCCGAGCCGTCGGCATTTTTGGGAAGCGGCTCAAGGAACGGGGCGATCTTCTCGTCCCAGAACGCCTTGAGTTGCTCGTCGGTCGGCTGGATCGCGTCGCGGTGCTTGGCGATGTCGAGTTTGACCATGACGGAGGAAATCTGCTGGCGGTCCAGTGCGATGTCGGCAGCCAGAGCCGACCGGTTTTCCTCGAGTCCGGCACCGATGATGCCGCTGATTTTTTCGTAGCATAGATAATCCGCGACCAGCTCGCGGAGATCGGCCTCGGTGAGTCCGAGGCGGCCGATGCCGCGGTCGATGATGTTGCGGTAGGTTTCTTCGCTGAATTCGCGTGGTTTGCCGGCTTTGCGTTCCTGTTCCGTCTGTTGGATGGCGAATACCGGCATCTCCTTGATCCGTTCGGTGATTCGGGCGTCATCCGCGGCGACTCCGAGTTCGCGAGCCGTGTCGCGCAGGAGCATGCGATTGACGAAAAAGTTCTCCGTGGCCTGCTCGTCCTGCGTGGAGAAGAAATTGTCGGTCTCGCTCAGATTCATCACATAGAGGTACATGCCCAGTCCTTTGGCGAGTTCCAGTCCGTTGGTCCCGAGCCGGTTGTATTCGCGATCGGTGTAGGTCCGGCCTTCGATCCGGTAGACGCTTTGGCCGCCGATGCCGCCACGGAAGAGGTCTTCCTTGAGGCCGAGCACGAGGCCGACGATGACGAGGGCGAGGCCGAGCACGAGCAGGCCCCTGAATTTGCGGATGGTTTCGATCATGAGAACTGGAGGATCCGGGGGTTGGGGTCGTGGGGTCGCGGCGAGTAAAGGGGAGGTCACGGCGGGCATCAATGGCAATCATGCGCGGCAATCCAGCCCCTTGGCCGACGATCCGGCTTGCCCGCGGCAGGACTTGGGCGTTTCTTGGTGGGGTGACGAGCATGGAGGATCCGGGTGATCGCGCCAAGCCCGCCAAGGAGGGGTTCTGGCGCATGATTGGTGGCGGGCCGCTGACCATTGCGATCGCCCTGCACGCCCTGCTGCTGCTGCTCGGGGCGTTCTGGGTGGTCCAAGTGATCCGTGAGCCGAAAAAAACCGTGGATTTCCTTCCGGTCGGTGGCGGGGGTGGCGGTGGGGAGCGCGGGGTTCAGGTCGCGCAAAAGCGGATGCAGGCGATCCAGCCAAGTGCCAGCGTGAAACGCGTCTTCGCCGAGGGGGCGGCCTCGTCATTCACGTTGCCCGATCCGGGCGATTCCTTTGGTGAACTTTCCGCCCTGAGTTCGCTCGGAGGTGGCGGCATGGGCGGTGGCTTGGGTACGGGCGGTGCAGGCACTGGAGGGGGACCCGGACGCGGCAATGGAGCGGGGGCGGGCTTGGGTGGTGGCGGCACGGGCAGGCTGTTCGGCATGATTCCGGAGATGATGCGCAAGCGCTGCACAGCCGAAGACCGGCTGCAGCGGTTGCGCGAGCATGGTGGATTGCCCGCATGCGAGGACGCGGTGGGCCGTGGGCTCGCTTGGCTCAAGTCACGGCAGAACGCCGACGGCTCCTGGGGAAGCCAGCGCAAGCCGGGACTCACCGGTCTGGTCCTGCTCGCCTATCTCGGGCGGTGCGAAACACCGGTGTCGCAAGAGTACGGCGATTCGTCGACGCGCGCGATCACTTATCTGGTCAACCTTGCCAACAGTCGCGGCGGTAAACTCACCGAGGAGGAAGCCAACAACACCTGGCCCTACGAACACGCGATCGCCACCTACGCCCTGGCCGAGGCCTTCACGTTTTGTCGCGAGGCGAAAATCGAATTGCCCGGGCTCAAGGAAGCCGTGTCCGCCGCAGGCCAGTGGATCATCGATCATCAGCACAAAAAAGGCGGCTGGGCCTACCACTATCTGGTCGATGGGGATCAAGCGCACGTCGATGTCTCGGTGACTGGTTGGCACTTGCAGGCGCTCAAGGCACTCACCCACACGCGCCTGACATTCAAAGGCATGAATGCCACGATCAACCGCGGGCTGGATTGGCTCAACAGTTGTCAGATGCGCGAGGGCGGGT
>VHCM01000092.1 GCA_016871685.1 Verrucomicrobiota bacterium | reverse complement strand
AGCATTATGCACGATCCCCGCATCGACCTGCTCGCGCGCCAGCTCATCCGCTACTCGACCGCCCTCGGCAAGGGCGAGAAGATCCTCATCGACTTGCACGACGTACCGGATGCGATCGGCCTCGCGCTGATCCGCGAAGCCCGCGCCCGTGGCGGCGTTCCGTTCGTGCGCCTGCACCACAGCCGCGTGACCCGCGAGCTGCTCGGCGGCGCGACCGATGCGCAGTACGGCGCGATGGCGCGTCACCTGATGGCCGAAATGAAGGACATGGACGCTTACATCGCCATCCGTGGCAGCCACAACATCGCCGAGACGTCGGACGTGGCGGCGGAGAAGATGAAGCTCGCGATGCGCCATCTGCGGCCGGTGCTCGACCATCGCGTGAAGAAGACGAAGTGGTGCGTGCTGCGCTGGCCCACGCCGGCGATGGCGCAACAAGCCGGCATGAGCACCGGCGCCTTCGAGGATTTCTACTTCAAGGTCTGCCTGCTTGATTACAAGGCGATGGTGCCGGCGATGACCGCGCTCAAGAAACTGATGGACCGCACCGACCAGGTGCGGATCACCGGCCCCGGGACCGACCTGCGGTTTTCCATCAAGAACATCCCGGCGGTGGTGTGCGGCGGGCTGCGCAACATTCCGGACGGCGAGGTGTTCACCGCGCCGGTGCGCCAGTCGGTCGAGGGGGTGATCACCCACAACACGCCCACCATTTACCAAGGGATTCCGTTCGACGCGGTGCGTCTCGAATTTTCCAAAGGAAGGATCGTCAAGGCCGACGCCGGTGCCAAGACACGTGAACTCAACCGCATCCTCGATTCCGACGACGGGGCGCGCTACATCGGCGAGTTCGCGCTCGGCTTCAATCCGGTGATCCGCGAGCCGATGCGCGACATCCTGTTCGACGAGAAAATCGCCGGCTCGTTCCACTTCACGCCGGGTCAGGCCTACGAGGAGGCCGACAACGGCAACCGCTCGCAGGTTCACTGGGACATGGTGAGCATCCAGCGCAAGGACCACGGCGGCGGCGAAATCCGCTTCGACGGCAAGCTGATCCGCAAGAACGGCGTGTTCCTGCCGAAGCCGCTGACCAAACTCAACGGCTGAGGTGAAACAGGCGTTTATCCTCGGCGCGGGGCTCGGCACGCGGCTGCGGCCGCTCACCGACCACTTGCCCAAGCCGCTGGTGCCGCTCTTCCACCGGCCGCTCGCCGCATGGACCGTCGAGGCCTGCGCCCGCGCGGGCATCGCGCGCATCGCGATCAACACCCACCACTTGCCCGGGGCGTGGGAGGGATTTGGGCGCGATCATGGCAACGGCGCGGACATCACCCTGGTTCACGAACCGGTGCTGCTGGAGACCGGAGGCGGACTGAAAAACATCGCCGACTGGATCGCGGGCGAACCGTTGCTCGTGCACAACGGCGACATCTTCTCCACGCTGCCGCTCGATCGGCTCGTCGCCGCGCATCAGGCGTCGGGACTGCCGGTGACACTCGCCGTGCGCGGCGCGGACGCCCCAAGCATGCCTCCCTGCACCGCGACCCACATCGCGCTGGACGCCGCACAAGAACGGGTGATCGACATCCGCGGCAGTCTCGGACGCGCCGACGGCACGCATGTCTTCACCGGCATCTGGTGCGCGGATCCGGAGTTTCTCGATGCGATTCCCGCCGGCGTGAAAACGTCCGTGATTCCCGCGTTCCTCGATCTCGCACGACAGGGACATCTCGGTGCTTGTGTGATCGACGACGGTCATTGGCTCGATCTCGGCGACCGCGCCTCGTACCTCGCCGCGCATCGGCTTTCCGGCCTCGGCCCGGCGATCCATCCCGAGGCAATCATCGAGCCGGGCGCGTCCGTCGAAGGCTCGGTGGTCGGCCCACGCGCGGTGGTCCGCTCCGGCGCGGTGCTGCGCGACTCGGTCGTCTGGCCGGGCGCGAGGATCGCCGGTGATGCCGAACTGCACGGCTGCATCGTTTGCCCGGGCGACCGGGAAATCCACGGCAGGCACCGGAACGAAGACCTCTGACGCACGCGCCGCGCGATTTTCTTTCGCAGCAAGCCGGGATGGGGCATGCTTGCGGGCGTGGACTCCCTGACGCAAGCGACGCTCGGCGCGGCCGTCGGCGAACTCGTGCTCGGCAAGCGCCTCGGCAACCGCGCGCTCGCCTGGGGCGCGGCATTCGGCACGCTGCCCGATCTGGATGTGATCCTCTCGCCACTGCTCGACCACGCGGGCAACCTGTGGTGGCACCGCGGACCGAGTCACTCGCTGTTGGTGATGACGCTCGCCTCCTTGCTGCTGGCACCATGGCTGGCATCGCGATGGAAGCGCGACCGCATCAGCCGCGCGCGCGCCGGCTGGTTTGTCTTCCTCGTCTGGAGCACCCACGTGCTCATCGACTGCTTCACCGTCTACGGCACCTCGGTGCTCTGGCCGTTTTCCGATCATCGCGCCGGATTCAATCATCTCTTCATCATCGACCCGCTGTTCACGCTGCCGATGCTTGTCGCCGTCGTGTGGGCCGCCTTCCTTCGGGGACGCAAATCCATGGCGAAGCGGCGCCGGGTGAACGCGTGGGGGCTCGGCCTCGCAACGGCTTATGCCCTGCTTTCCGTAGCGGCGAAACATGCCGCATCCGGAGCCTTCGAGGCCGACCTCGCGCGACGCGGCGTCGAGGTCTCGCGCCGGATGGAGGCACCCACGCCGTTGAACATCGTCCTGTGGCGCTCGGTGGCGGATTGCGGCGACGTGTTCCGCGTCGGTTATCATAGTTTGTTCGACAAACGCGACGCGCCGGTGACGTGGACGGTTTACCCGAAAGGAGCCGGGGCACTCGAACCCTACGCCGGACTGCGCGAGGCACGGATCGTCCGCTGGTTCTCGGACGAATGGTGGATCGCGCGCCCGCATGCCACGGGTGCCTGGATCGGCGACCTGCGATTCGGCGAAATGCGTTCATGGCATCCGCGCAAAGACCTCGTCGATCACCGGCTCGTGTTCGCATGGAATCTCGTGCCACAAGGCCCCGGCGAACGACTGCGCCAGGCCGGCGGGGATCGCCGCACGGCGGACCACATGCTGGAGCGCCTAATGCGGCGCGCGTGGGGCGACCGCGCGTCGTGGGAATTGCCAGCCCGGCTGGCCGGGATCACCGGCCGCCTGCCCGAACAGCTCGAACTCGAGCAGCCGTGAGGCCACCAGGCCCGCCGGTCCATGCGAAAATCCTCCGGACGCGGCCAAAGCGGCACGCCCCTCCCGGAACGTTCCGTCACCCAACCATTCCCGACCGCCCACCCCACCCGAGCATCCGGCAACGGGCATCAAGTGGACCCTTTCGTGCAGAAATTTCCCGTCATTACTGGAAATTTGATAAAGGGACATGTCCCTTTATCACGAAAGCGGGCCTCGGAACAGCTTGCCTGAGGAGGATCTGAAATCCAATAAAGGGTCTGTCCCTCTATCTCTGTCCCTCTATCTCAAAAGGGGCGATCTGGGGGTGCAAAGGCGCGGCTTGCCCGCGGGCGGATTTCCGCTAGCGTGAAGCCGAATCCCGATCCGATGAACGCGCTTCCCCTCCTCGCCCTGCTGCTGACCGCCCTGCCGCTTGCAGCCCAAAATCCCTCGAAACCCGGCGGAACCGATCTCGAATCGCTGACGCCGAACCAGAAGGCGTTCCTCAACCTGCCGGAAGAGCGCCGCACGGAATTCGTGAAGCATCTCGGCGAGGCCAATCGTTTGTTCCAGCAGAAGCGAACCTTCGAATGCCTTGACGTGCTGGCCAAGGCATCGGCGATCTTCCCCGACAGCCCGGAGATCCACAACATGCGCGGCAGCTGCTACGTCGAGATGCGCAGCTTCGACAAGGCGCTGCAAGAATACGAAAAAGCGGCCGCCCTGTCGAAAGACAATCCGAGCATCCAGTTCAACATCGGCGAGGTGTATTTCGTCACCCGCCAATGGCAGAAGTCGTACGACGTGTTCGCTGGCGTCCTCAAACAACTGCCGCAAGAGGCCGTATCGATGGCACGCTTGGTCGAGTTCAAACAACTGCTCTGCCTGCTGCGTCTCGACCGCGGCAAGGAGGCCGCGATGCTCGCCGAGAAATACGATTACATGGACGACTCGCCGTTCCATTATTTCGCCAATGCCGCGCTCGCCTATGAAAAGAAAGACGAACTCAAGGCGGAGGAATGGATGAAGATGGCCGGCCGCATCTTCAATGATCCGGCGATCCTTTCGGCCTGGCAGGACACGATGATCGAGTTCGGCTACATCAAGAGCTTCTACGGCGAAGGATCCGGAAGCAGCAACGAGTGAGGCCCGCCCGGTCGGTCCCGCGCCGACCCCGGGGCGCATGCAGCCACGCCGACACGGGCATGGACGAAGGTCCGCGCGAATTCCCGCAGCGCTCCCGCCTGCAGCGGTTCGTGCTCGCCGCGGCGATCGCCTCCGCCGTCCTGGTCCTGGCCGCGCTGTGCCTGTGCCTGATTCCGCAGCCTCTCGACGATCTGTCGTTGGATGATGCCGACGCCAAGCCGCCTCGCGATCTGCGCGAAGCGCTCGAACGCTCTTTGAAGCGCGGCGAGCCGGTTGTGTTCACCCAGGAGGAAATCAACCGCTGGCTGGTGCAGCGTCGGGCACCCCAAGCGCAAGCCAAGCCCGTCGGCATGCCGACCGCTGAACGCATCGTGGTGCGCTTGCTCGATGGCCAGGCAGAGCTGGTGATGCGGCGGCGCATGCTGGGTGTGCCGATGACGGTGTCGATGTTTGTCCGCATCGAGCGGCGTGCGGACGGCAGCAAGCAGGCACACTTGCACGGCGGGCGCTATGCCGAGTGGCTGTCGCATCCGCTGCGCGGCGGGCGCTTCGGCAGACTCACCATCCCCCAAGGCTTCCTCGTGATGGCACTTCCGGCATTCTCGCGCACCGCCCGATCCTTGGACGATGAAATCCGGCTGGCATTCGAGGACATGTCGGTGATCCGCATCGAGCCCGGACGATTGGTGCTCGATCCGCTTGAACCGCAGGCTGGAAATCCGGCATCATCCACCGTGTTCTGAACGGAACGCCCCGATGAACGCATTGATCCGCATTCCAGCACTGCTCGCGGTGGCACGCCTCGCCGCGCAGGAGCCGCCGCTTCCGGGAGAGGAAGTGATCCAACCGCAACCCGATCCCGCGGTGCGGGAACTGGTCGGCACGACCCAGCAGTTCCGCGCCTCGGGCGGCGACGCGCGCGACTGCGGCACGGCGGTGATGCTCGCCGGGCAAACCTCGGGCGAACTGCGCAAACTCACCGGCATCGATCCGGCATGGAAGGTGCCGGTGCACCTGCGATTGCACGGACGCGCGGGCGAGCGGCCGCCGCCACAGCCGGTGGTCATGCGGCTGATCGACGTCGATGGTGCGCGCGAGCTGCGCGTCGACATCCATCTGTTCCACGGGATCGATCCGCCGCGCCTTGCACGGGTGGTCGTCGAGGCGCTGGTTCACGAACAGGCGTTGGCGGCCGGTGTCGGTGATTCAGCGACTCCGTTGCGGGTGCCGCCGTGGCTGACGGAAGGATTGCTCGAAGCGATCGACTGGAGTCTCGAGCGCAGCGACCGGCGGCTGTATCGCTCCCTCTTCGAGCAGGGAGGCATCATCCGCACCGAGGAATTGTTTGAAACCGATGATGCGGATTACAAAGCGTTGGATGCCGCGACGCTCGCCGCCTTCCGGGTTTCCGCCGGAGCGATGGTGATGGCACTGCTCGAACAACCGCAGGGGCAAGAAGGATTTCGTGCGTTCCTGCGCGAAGTGCCGACCCACGCGGGTGAGATCCGTCCGTTGCTCGCCCGCCATTTTCCGGCATTGAACCTGTCGGAAACGAGTCTCGCCAAATGGTGGGCGCTGCAGCTCGCGAACAAAGGCGGGCTCAACACACTCACCGATGTCCCCGGCATCGACAGCACCGAAGCGGCGCTTGCCGACGCACTGAAGCTCCGCTTCCGCACGCCGGAGGGCATCATCCTGGACCGCGACATCGACGACTGGCCGGCCTTGGGCGAGCTGGACGAAGCCGCACGGCTCGATGCCGTGGCCGCAGCCGACGAGGCCCTCGTGCGCCTCAGCCATCGTTGTTTCCCATCCTACCGCACCGTGCTCGCCGACTACCGTTCGGTGCTTGCAGCGCTGGGCCGCAACGAGACTCGCGACATCGCCAAGCGTCTCGGCGCGCTGGCGGAAACCCGCCGGACGATGACCGCGCGCGCCGCCCGCGGCCGCGATTATCTCGACTGGTTCGAGATCACCCGCGCCCGCGAAACCAGTGGTGCGTTCGACGACTACCTGCGGCTCCGCGAGCGGCTGCGTGAACGACCGCAAGTGCGGCAGGATCCGCTCTCGCAATACCTCGACCGCATGAACCGGCTTTTCGACCGCGGGGCGTCGGAAGTGGACGTCGAGCGTTAGAGCAGTTGGCCCCAAAGCCTGCGGCAAGCGGGCCTTTCGGCGTTGCCAGCCGGGGCGGAGTGGAACAGGTTTCCGCCATGCAGAAGGCGATTCCATTGGTGCTGGTGCTGACGCTGGCGGTGACGGCGTTTCTCTTATCGGTCCGCGAGCGGGACACGCGGCAGCAAGACGCGGCCGACTCCGCTCCGGCCATGGTCGGCGATGATCCATCGGCTCCGCAAGTGCCCGCGCATCCCTGGCCGCACGAGGCCTCCGACATCACCCCGGATCCGGCCACGCTCTATGGCGCGCTGCGCAACGGGATGCGCTACGCGATCCACCCGAATGCGGAACCTCCCGGACGAGTGTCGCTGCGCCTGCACATCCGCGCCGGCTCGCTGATGGAAGCCGACGACCAGCGCGGACTGGCCCACTTCCTCGAGCACATGCTCTTCAATGGCACGCGCAACTATTCCCCCGCCGAGATGATCCCGCGCATGCAGCGGCTCGGCATCGCCTTCGGCGCACATGCCAACGCGCGGACCTCGTTCGACGAGACGTACTACATGCTCGATTTGCCCGACCTCTCGGAGGACACGCTGCAACTCGCGTTCACGGCGATGCGCGATTTCGCCGACGGCGCGCTGCTGCACCCCGAGGAGATCGAGAAGGAGCGCGGCGTGGTGCTGGCCGAGAAAATCAGTCGCGACTCGGTCGGCTACCGCGTGATGCAACGCCAGTTCGACGCGCTGCTGCCCGACGCGCTGCTCACCCGACGCTTCCCGATCGGCACGGAAGAGGTCATCCGCAGCGCACCCAGGGAACGCTTCGCCGATTTCTACCAGCGCTACTACACCCCACGGCGGATGACCTTCATCGCCGTGGGCGACATCGATCCACAGGTCATGCGCGCGCGGATCGAATCCGCATTCGCATCGATGAAAAACCCGGCGGTGCCCGGCACCGACCCGGATCCCGGAGTGATCCGCGAAGCCGAGGGCATCGAGCCGTTGGTGATCGACGACAAGGAACTCGCATCGACCGATGTCGCACTGATGCGCGTGAAGCGGTATCTGCCGGA
>VHCM01000091.1 GCA_016871685.1 Verrucomicrobiota bacterium | reverse complement strand
CAGGAAACCGGACCACCCCCCGCAACAGCCATGAGCCACGCCCGCATTGTCACGCTGCGCAGACCCAGACTCCGCTTTGGCGAGAAGATCTACCTCGGCGCCATCGTCAAGGGGTTCCTGCTCACCCTGCGGCACGCGCTGCGCACGATGTTGGGCAAATCGGCCGGCGCCCGCTCGCTCAACTCGTCGGGCATGGGCGTCACGATGCAGTTTCCGGAGCAACGGTGGGACGACCGCATGCCCGAGTATTACCGTGGCGCCCCGGCATTGGTGACCGACGAGCAGGGCCGCGAGCGCTGCGTGTCGTGCCAGCTTTGCGAGTTCATCTGTCCGCCCAAGGCGATCCACATCGTGCCCGAGGAAATCCCCGCGGAAGACCGCTGGTCGAAAGTCGAGAAGCGTCCGAAGGAGTTCGAGATCGACATGATCCGCTGCATCTACTGCGGGATGTGCGAGGAGGTCTGCCCGGAACAGGCGATCTACCTGCGCAAGGACTACCTGATCACCGGCCTGACCCGTGCCGACATGGTCCATGACAAGCGCAGGCTCTACGAGATCGGCGGCGTCCGCACCGGCTTGGTCAACAAGTGGAACGAGTTGAAGTAGGGGGCAATTCAAGTGATCGGTTACCAGTGATCAGTGACGAGTGACATCAACATGAATCAGGAAACGATCAGGACTTTCGAGGATCATCAGTGTTGGAAAGCATGCAGAGAACTCCGGCTCTTCGTGCGCCGCAAGGTCGTGCCCGGTTTGCCGAAAGAGGAAGTCTACCGGCTTGCCGATCAGATCATCCGCTCATCACGCTCCAGCACCGCCAACATCGCCGAGGGTTATGGCAGATTTCACTATCTCGACAACGCCAAGTTCTGCTCACAAGCGCGTGGATCCTGCTGGGAGACTCTGGATCATCTGATTGCCGCAAATGACGAGTGCTTGCTTTCAGATGATCTGCTGGATGAAGGACGCCAACTGGTCCAATATGCCGTTAAGCTTCTGAATGGGTCCATTTCCTACCTACAGCGTGCGGCAAACCAAAAAAAATCCAATCATCCAACTTATCACCGATAACCGATAACCGATCACTGATCACTGATCACTGATAACCAATCCCCAATGCCCCTTCCCCTTTTCTGGCTCTTTTCGACGATCGTGCTCACGGGCGCGGCGGGCGTGATCGCGTTCCGCAATCCGGTGTCGAGCGCGTTGTCGGTCGTCGCCTGTTTCGTCGGCCTCGCCGGATTGTTCATCGGACTCGGCGCGTTCTTCGTCGGCATCATCCAGATCCTCGTCTACACGGGCGCGGTGATGGTGCTGTTCTTGTTCATCATCATGCTGCTCGACCTCAAGGACGAGGTCAAACGCGGCCGCAGCAACACCCCGCTGCTCGCCGGCCTCGCGCTGTCGGCTTTGTTCGCCATCCAGCTCGCCGGCGTGCTCTCGCGCATGCCCGACCGTGCGGCACCGCCTTTGGATCCGCCGGCACTCGCCGCGGCCGCGTCGAACCACAAGCCCGGCGGCGGGATCGCCACCGCGCTCAACGAAGGCCGCTTGCCCGACACCCGGCTGATCGGTCACGCCCTCTTCACGCGCTACAACTTCCCGCTGCAGGTGCTCGGCGTGCTGCTGCTGGTCGGCACCGCCGGCGTCGTCGCCCTCTCCCGCAAACAGGCCTGATCCACCGCCACTCCGACTGCCATGGCCAGCCTCAACGACTATCTTTTGGTTTCCGGCCTGCTGTTCGCCGCCGGCCTCGCCGGCGTGGTGATCCGCCGCAACATCATCGTCGTGTTCATGTGCCTCGAGCTGATGCTCAGCGCGGCAAACCTCAGCCTGATCGCCTTCTCGCGCTTCAACACGACGGGCGGGCTGCCTGATCCCGACGGACAGATGCTCGTGTTCTTTGTCATCACCGTCGCCGCCGCCGAAGTGGCGGTCGGACTCGCCATCATCGTCTCGCTCTACCGCGCGCGGCAGACAATCCACACCGACGAATTGACGAGCCTGAGGGGATGAGGCGATGGGAAACCATGGAACCATCCAACGAAACCACTGATTGCACAGATGGAACTGATTGAAGCATGAAGATGAGATTCCACCCCGGGGATTACCCGGAATCCGCACGCAAGCCCCCTCTCCTTTCATGAACCAAGCCTGGATTCTTCTCTTCCTGCCGCTGGCCGTGGCCGCCGCCAGCCTGCTGTTGCCGCGCCGCACCGCGCTCGTTCCGTGGCTTGCCACCGCCTCGGCCGCCGCCACGCTGGTCTTGTCGCTCCATTTGGTCGGATCCACTGGCACGGCTTCGTTCGATTGGGCATCGGTCGGCGGACTCCACTTGCGCGTGGGCATCCTGCTCGACCGGCTTTCCACCGGAATGATGGTGGTTGTCACCGGCGTGGGTGTGTTGGTTCACGTGTTCTCACTGGCCTACATGCGCGACGACGCGGCGAAGGCGCGTTATTTCACCTGCCTGCAGCTCTTCATGTTCTCGATGACGGGCATCGTGCTCGCCTCCGATTTCATCATGACCTTCATCTTCTGGGAGTTGGTCGGACTGAGTTCCTATCTGCTCATCGGTCATTGGTTCGAAAAAACCTCGGCGGCCGACGCGGCGAAGAAGGCGTTCCTCTGCAACCGGGTCGGCGATTTCGGGTTTCTCACCGGCATCCTGCTGCTGTGGAGCATCACCGGCACACTCGCTTTCTCCTCGATGGACGTGCCGACATCGGTTTCCGCGTCGCTCGTCACGGCCTCACTGCTCTGCATCTTCTGCGGCGCGATCGGCAAGTCGGCGCAACTGCCGCTGCATGTCTGGCTGCCCGACGCGATGGAAGGCCCGACGCCAGTGTCGGCGCTGATCCATGCGGCGACGATGGTCGCCGCAGGGGTGTACATGCTTTTCCGCTTGCAGCTCTCGCTCGGCGCGGAGGTCTTCGGCGGCCTTGCCGGTGATGTGATCGCGTGGACCGGCGGGCTCACCGCGCTGGCGGCCGCGCTGATGGCGGTGCAGCAGGACGACATCAAGCGCGTGCTCGCTTACTCGACGCTTTCGCAGCTCGGCTACATGGTCATGGCCGTCGGGCTCGCCGCGGGCGAGGCGGGGATGTTCCACCTCTTCACACACGCCTGGTTCAAGGCGTTGTTGTTCCTTGGTGCCGGCGCGGTGATCCACGCCTGCCATCACGAGCAGGACATCTGGAAGCTGGGCGGACTGATGAGGCGAATGCCGGTCACCGGCGCCACCTTCCTCGCCGGTTGCGCCGCGCTGATCGCCGTGCCGTTCACCTCGGGATTCTTCTCGAAGGAACTCATCCTTGACGCTGCCCGCGGCCATCAACCGGTCCTCTTCTGGATCGCGGTGGCGGTGGCGGTGCTCACGCCGTTCTACATGACACGGCTGGTGATCGTCGCGTTCTTCGGCGGCAGCCGGTCGGATGCCGCGTCGCATGCGCGCGAGGTCGGTCCGCTCATGGCCGTTCCGCTCCTAGTCCTCGCAGTACCGGCGCTGATCGCGGGCAACCGCATCGCCCACGGGTTCGCTCCGGCCGTGCCAGAGCGCGCGGGCGAATTCCACCTCAATTCCCTCTTCTGGATCTCGGTGGCGGCACTGGTCGCCGGCAGCGGAGCCGCAATCCTCCTCTATCGCGGAAAATCCAGGGATCCGCTCTCCATCCCGCTGCTGCGCGAACGCTTTTACATCGACCGCTTCTACGATCGGTTCATCGTCCGCCACTTGCAGGACAGTGCCGCCGCCATTGTCCACTTCCTCGACGAGTGGATCATCAACGGGTTGCTCGTCGACGGATGTTCCCGTGCGGCCGCGAGTTTCGGCGGACTGCTCCGCAGGATGCAATCCGGTCATTTGCAGGGGCATGCCTTTGCCTTCGGGCTTGGCGTGCTGCTGGTGATTTACTTCACGGTCTTCTTCTGATTCCGGCGCAACCGAACATTCCCGATCCACGCCCGCACCGACCCTCGATCGCACCTTCCGCAGATGCTCACCTTGCTCATTCTCTTCCCGTTGTTCGCGCTTGTCGCGATTCTCGCCGGTGCACCGGCGAGGCCGACCGCGGCCGCCGCCGCCTCGGCCAATCTGCTGCTTGCCGTGGCGGCCGCCGTCACTTGGCACCATCCGGCATGGGAATTTTCGCTGCAGGTGTTGGAAACCCCGGCCATCCACCTTGCCTTCGGGTTTCCCGACGGCATGAGCGTGGTGATGGTGCTGCTCACGGCGTTGGTGACGCTGCCGGCCGTGCTCACCGGCACCGCGCCCGCCGGTCGCGGTTCACTTTGGTACGGCTCGACCTTGCTGATCTCCGCCGGCGCGATGGGGGCCTTTGCCGCGACCGACCTGTTCTTCTTCTACGCCTTTCACGAACTCGCGCTGATTCCCACGTTCATCATGATCGGGCTGCTCGGCCGTGGCAACCGCAGCGAGGCCGCGTGGAAAATCACGATCTATCTCGGCTTGGGGTCCATCGTCCTGCTGGCCGGTCTCGTCTGGCTGGCGATGCTCGCGGGCACACTCGACATGACGCGAATGGCGGACGCCGCAGGCCACATCGACGCCGGGTCGCAAACATCGATCGCCGCGCTGCTGATCCTCGGCTTCGGCACGCTGGTCTCGCTGTTCCCCTTCCATTCGTGGGCTGCGCCCGCCTACGCGAGCGCGCCGGCACCGGTGGCGATGCTCCATGCCGGAGTGCTCAAAAAATTCGGCCTGTACGGACTGCTGCGCGTCGCGATGCCGATGGTGCCCGAGGGCATGCAGGCGTGGCTCACGCCGCTGTTGGTGCTGTTGCTCGGCAACATCCTGTGGTGCGGCTGGGTCACGATCTCGCATAAACGCCTCGACGGCATGCTCGGCAGCTCGTCGGTGATGCACATGGGCTATCTGTTCCTCGCGATTGCCGTGCTCGCCGCCCATCCCGCCAACGACCTCGCGCGCCCGGCGGCGGTGCTGCTGATGTTTGCCCACGGCGTGTCGATCGCCTTGTTGTTTGCGCTAGCCGACCGCATCGAGCGCACCGCCGGCACGCTCGACCTCGACGACCTCGGTGGTCTCGCTACTCCGGCCCCGGTGCTCGCCCTGCTCTTCGGCATCGGCGCGATGGCGTCGATCGGACTGCCGGGGCTGGCGAATTTCGCCGGCGAAATCCTCGTGTTCCTCTCCGCGTTCCGAAACTTCGATCCGGCATCCGGCATCGGACCACTGCAGATCACCTGCATCCTCGCCATCTGGGGCGTGGTCATCTCCGCCGTCTACATGCTCCGGGCGCTGCGCCGGATCTTCCACGGACCTACCTTCGGCGCGACCGCGCGGGTGGCCGATCTCACGCTTGCCGAGCGGATCCCGGCGCTGCTGCTCGTCGCCGCACTGCTCGCGGTGGGTCTCTATCCGAATCTGATCCTCAACCTGCTCCGCTAAACGATTCACGTCATGCCCGCCTTTCTCCTCGAATCTTCCGTGGTCGTCCTCGGCCTGGCGTTGCTGATCGCCGACGCCTTCGCACCGACGAAAACCAAATCGTGGATCGGCCTGGCAGCCGCGGCCGGTCTCGCCTGCGTGCTGGCGCTGGTTCCGTTCGCCGCCGGACCGGATGCGCGACCCGACGCGACATGGGCGGACTGGCCGATGTGGCGGTTCTACCGCTTCGATGCACTCGCGGTGTTTTACAAGATCTTCGTTCTGCTCACAACGATCCTCGTGCTGCTGCTGGCGGTGGATTACCGCAGCATCCTCGCACGCTTCACCGACCATCCGGGATCCGAACAAGGAACCGGTGAATTCCACGTGCTGCCGGTGTTCGCTTGCGCGGGCATGATGTGGCTCGCCTCGGCCAGGGACTTCGCGGGCGCGTTCGTTGCGCTCGAACTTGTCACCATCACTTTCTTCATCCTCGTGGCCTACCTGCGGCGCAATGTCGGCTCGCTCGAGGCCGGAGTGAAATACCTGATCCTTGGCGCGCTGAGCACCGGCTTTCTCGTCTACGGCATCGCCTGGATCTACGGCGCGACCGGATCGATGAATCCAGACGTGATTTCCGGCCTCCTGCAGGACGGTCGATCCGCCGCGCTCAATCCCACACCGCTGCTCTTCGGCATCGCGCTGGTGATGGTCGGACTCGGATTCAAAATCGGCGCGGTGCCGATGCAGGTGTGGATCCCCGACGTCTATCAAGGCGCGCCCACACCGGTCGCCGCATTCCTCTCGGTCGGCTCGAAGGCCGCCGGCTTCATCCTGATCGTCCGCTTCCTCGATCCGTTTCTCACCAGCGAACTCACCCGCGGTCCGGTGCTGCAACTGCTCGGCGTGCTCGCCATCGCGACCTTGGTCGTCGGCAACCTCGCCGCCATCCCGCAGACAAATTTCAAACGCCTGCTCGCGTACTCCTCGATCGCCCACGCGGGATTCCTGCTGTTGGCGCTGGCAGCCGGATCACCGCAGTCGGTCGAAACCGTGTCGGTCTATCTTGCCTCCTACCTGTTCATGACCCTGGGAGTCTTCTTTGTGCTCGCCCAGGTGAGGATCCGGCGCGGCGGCGAATCCATCACCGACTTCGACGGCCTCGGCCGGTCGAACCCGATGCTTGCCGCGGCACTCACGATCCTGCTCGCATCGCTCGCGGGCGTGCCGCTCACCGCGGGATTCATCGGCAAGTTCCTCGTCTTCTCGCTGGCGGTCGCCTCCGGCCAGTGGCTCGCGCTCACCGTGGCCGTCATCGGTGCCGCCGCTGGATTTTATTATTACCTCAAGGTCGTCCGCGCGATGTGGTGGAATGAACCCCGCGATCTCGCGACAGTTCCGCTTCCGGCGATCAGCAACACCTGCGTCGCCGTCCTCACCCTCGCCACCCTCGTCTTTGGCGTGTGGCCGCAGCCGATTCTCGACCTGGTTCGCTGATCCTCAGGCGTCGGCATCGCCGATTTCCTCTTGGGCCAGCCAGCGGAACGAGCGGATCGTGAACCGTCGGCCAAGATCTTTGTCGGTGCCGCTATCGGCCGGGTTGATCCCGCTGTCGTCGGGCTCGACCGGATCGGGCAGCCGCTGCACCACCGCCTCGCACCAAGCGCGCGCCATGACCTTGCCATTGACCACCGAGTCGCCGTAGGCGCGGACGACAAAGGTGTCCGAGCGTGCGGACAGCACCGGTCCGATCACCTGCAACACATCGGCTTGCGTCAACCATGCGGGCGCGCCCCACACTTTCGAATCCGGCTTGAACGTCTGCTCGAACATCGTCGGATCCTGGATCCGGTCGGGGTGCGTGTAGTTCGGCAGCGACTTCGTGTTGTCCAAGCGGTAGCGCGTCGTGAGCGTCGCGTTGAGGCTGGCCTTGCGGATCGCGGCCTCGATCGGGCCGGACAGGCCGGTCTCGTCCTCCCTGAGGCGCCGGTTCACGAAGTCCGCCAGCGAGATGAAGGGTCCGCGCAGCCGCACCTCGGCGACGATCGCCTCGGCGAGTTGATCGATTTCCTGCGGCGTCAGCTCGCGTAGGCAGTCCCAGATGCTGTCGAAATCGGTGGGGTCACCGGTTTTCCATACCTTGCCCGGAGCATCGAGCACGCGCGGGAACGGGATGTTGCGGCTGTCTTTGTAGCCAACGTTGCGGGTCGATGCCAGCAGCGCCTTCCACGACTCCTTGCGTGTCGAGTTCACGTTGAACGCGCCGTCGATCATCATCCGCGACGCCGCGTTGTGAAAATCGGCGAGGTCGTCGTCGAGTGAATCGGGGTCGCCATCG
>VHCM01000090.1 GCA_016871685.1 Verrucomicrobiota bacterium | reverse complement strand
GGATTGACATCCACGACTGAGCAACAACGCAGCCATGGGCAACAGATTCCGCTTTTTTCAAATCCGGCGAAGCCGCACATTTCCCACACTCACACCCAACCACCGGCTACAGATTTGAGCAAAATGCCCTAATGCTAGGAATTTGCTTTTTCACCTAGGGCGGAGAATACACTGGGGAGCCGGTCTGGGAAGGGGAAAAGGGGGTTGACCGCCTTCTCGAAGAAGAAGCGTGCAGATTCGAGTTCGCCTTCGAGCAGAAACATTTCGCCCAACTCGCTGGCAACAACGCTGGGGCGGTGCGGCTTGCGGGGAATAACAACACGACCGGTGCGGGCAAATTCATCAGCCGCTACGCTGCGAAGGCGCTCGAACTCGCCGTGCTTCTCCTCGGCAGTAGCCAAGCACGCGTGCCTTGAAGGCGGTGCCGCAAAATTCCGCTGGACAAGCTCCGCAAAACACGCAATACTTAAATCTAATTATCAAATGCGTCTCAATCCTTACAATGCCTTCACCTTGATCGAGTTCCTCGTGGTCATCGCAATCATCGCGGTCCCAATGATCCTCAAAGCCACTCACCAAATACTGAACACGGAAAACTGAACACTTCACTTATGAAAACCCCCGTCACCGTCCTCACCGGCTTCCTCGGCGCCGGTAAAACCACCCTCATGAACCGCGTGCTCACCGAGCAGCACGGACAACGCATCGCCGTGGTCGAAAACGAATTCGGCGAGATCGGCATCGACCACGAGCTGGTCATCAACGCGGAGGAGGAAATCTTCGAGATGAACAACGGCTGCATCTGCTGCACCGTGCGCGGCGACCTCATCCGCATCCTCGGCAACCTCATGAAACGCCGCGACCGCTTCGACCACATCCTCATCGAAACGACCGGACTGGCCGATCCCGGACCCGTCGTGCAGACGTTTTTCGTCGACGACGACATCAAGGAAAAACTCTCGGTCAATGCCGTCGTCACCCTGGTTGATGCCAAACACATCCTCGAACACCTCGACGACAGCGACGAAGCCAAGGAACAGATCGCCTTCGCCGATGTCATCCTGCTCAACAAATGCGACCTCGTCGACACCGCCGACCTCGACCGTCTCGAGGCGCGCCTCAAGGCGATGAACGGCATGGCGCGCATCCACCGCACGACCAATGCCGAAATCGAAATCCCCAAAGTCCTCGACGTCGGCGGCTTCAACCTCGACCACGCCCTCGCCCAAGACCCACAATTCCTCGAGCCGGAGTATCCCTTCGAGTGGGGCGGCATCTTCCGCCTCCCCGCCGGCCCCGCGGAAATCACCGCCACAATCAACCCCGACCCGATCATGCGCCTCGTTGTCCTTCCGGTCGCCGCCGCCGATGAAGATGCCCTCGCCGCCGCCCGCGAGACCGCCGTGCGCGCGTTCTCCGAACGCGACGACGTGGCCGCCGCCCCGAGCGGCTCCACCCTCGCGGCCGACGGTGCCCTGCGCGAACTCGTCCTGCAGGACGGACCGATGCGCTGGACACTCGATCTGCCGCGCGAAGGTTGCTACGCCGTCTTCACCGAGCATTACCCCGAGGAACTCGCCATGGAGATCAAGGCCGCGGGCCAAACCGTCGCCGCCGCGCCGGCCGCCGCCTACAAGCCCGACCACGAGCACGACGAAAGCGTGACCAGCGTGGGCCTCAAGGCCGACGGCGAGTGCGACGGGGAAAAACTCAGCCGCTGGCTGGGCCAACTCGTGCGCGAACAAGGCACCGACATTTTCCGCATGAAGGGCGTCTTCGCCGTGCGCGGACAGGACAAACGCATCGTCTTCCAAGGCGTGCACATGCTCCTCGACTCCAAACCCGGCGAACCTTGGGGCGGCCGTCCGCGCCGCAGCTCGCTGGTTTTCATCGGACGCCACCTCGACCGCGAAGCACTCAACCGCGGCTTCCGCACATGCCTGGCCTGACCGGACAACCCGCCGCCGAATCCTACCTCGGCACCACGCAGCGGCACGTCCTCGACGACTACGCGCTCGATGCGCGCTGGTCGTCCGACGGCACCCACCTCGCCGCCCTGCCCAGCCAAGGTCACCCCGCCGTGCTCGACGCGACCGGCGCGCTGGTCGCCGAATTGCCCGCCCACCGCGGCGGTAACAGCTCCCTCGCCTGGCATCCGTCCCAGCCCGTCCTCGCCACCGTCGGACAAGACGCCGTCCTGCGCTTGCACGCCGCACCCTTCGGACGCCAGACGCGCGAGATCGCCCTGGCGTCCGGCTGGTGTGAACGCGTGGCATGGAACCCGGATGGCCGGCGCCTCGCCGTGACCTGCGGACGCCGCGTGCTCGTCCTCGACGCCGGTAGCGGCGAAGTGCAAGCCACCTTCGACGACCACCGCAGCACGGTCACCGATCTCGCCTGGAATCCCTCGCGCGACGACCAATTCGCCGCCGTCTGCGATGGCGGGGCCAAAATCTGGCGGCTCGGCAAAAAAGCGCCCTGCGCACATTTCGACTGGGGCGGGGCCAGCCTGCTCGTCACCTGGAGTCCCGACGGACGCTGGGTCGTCACCGGCGACCAGACGCCGAGCGTGCATCTCTATGACACCGGGCGCAAAACGCCGCTCCATATCCAAGGCTTCGAATCCAAGGTGAAATGCTTCGCTTGGTCCGATCGCGGCGAGCGCCTCGCCACCGGCGGCGGATCGGTCATCACCCTCTGGCCCTGCACCGGGCCCAAAGGACCCGACGGCGCCACGCCCATCCAGCTGGCCGGTCACCTCGGCGAAGTGCTCGCCATGGATTTTTTCCCCGGACGCCCCGTCCTCGCCTCGGGCGGAGCCGACGGACTCGTCCTGCTCTGGCTCCCGCTGCAACACAGCGGCCCCGCCCTCCTCGCCAAGAGCGACGCCGAAATCACTGCCGTCCGCTGGAACCCCCACGCCTATGTCATGGCCTACACCACCTCCGCCGGCGAAGTCGCCACCGGCACCCTCCGCACCAAAGAAACCACCGAATCCCAAAACTAACCACCCATCCTCCCGGTAGGGCCGATCGCCGCGGCGACAGACCGCACCCTTTTACTCAAGTTTCAAACTCAGCCCTCATCCTTCGCTTATGAAACTTCCCGTCACCGTCCTGTCCGGCTTCCTCGGCGCCGGCAAAACCACGCTGCTCAACCACGTCCTCAACAACCGCGAAGGCCGGCGCGTCGCGGTCATCGTCAATGACATGAGCGAGGTCAACATCGACGCCGAACTCGTCCGCGACGGCGGCGCCGAACTCAGCCGCACCGAGGAGAAACTCGTCGAGATGTCCAACGGCTGCATCTGCTGCACCTTGCGCGACGACCTGCTCAAGGAAGTCTCGCGCCTCGCCCGCGAAGGACGCTTCGATTACCTGCTCATCGAGTCGACCGGCATTTCCGAACCGCTGCCCGTCGCGCAGACCTTCACCTTCGCCGACGAGGAAGGCAACGGACTGCAGGACATCACCCGCCTCGACACCATGGTCACGGTGGTCGACGCGGCCAACTTCCTCAAACAATTCAACGCCGCCGATTACCTCAAGGACCGCAACATTGCCGCCGGCGAAGGCGACGAACGCACCATCGCCGACCTCTTCATCGACCAGGTCGAATTCGCCGATGTCATCATCATCAACAAGACCGATCTGGTCAGCGAAGACGAACTCGCCCAACTCCGCGCCATCCTCCGCCAATTCAACCGCGACGCGGAAATCGTCGAGGCCGAGCGCGGCAGCATCCCGCTCGACCGCGTGTTGGACACCAAACGCTTCGACATGGAAAAAGCCCAGGCCTCGGCCGGCTGGAACAAGGAACTCAACAACATCCACACCCCGGAAACCGAGGAATACGGCATCGGCAGTTTCGTCTACCGCGCGCGCCGCCCGTTCCATCCGCAACGCTTCTGGGACTTCCTCCACACGGAATGGCCCGGACTCCTCCGCTCGAAAGGACATTTCTGGCTGGCCACGCGCCACGACATGATCGGCCTGTGGAGCCAGGCTGGCGGCAGCGCGGAATACAAACCCGTCGGCTATTGGTGGGCCGCCGCGCCCAAGTCACGTTGGCCGGACGACGAGGACACCCTAAAGTCGATCATGAAGGATTGGCAGGAACCCTTCGGCGACCGCCGCCAGCAAATCGTCTACATCGGACAAAATCTCCCCAAGGACGCCATGATCGCCGAACTCGACCGCTGCCTGCTCACCGACGACGAAATGGTCCGCGGGCCGGAAGTCTGGCGCAAACTGCCCGATCCCTTCCCCGAATGGCTCACCCAAGCGCAAACCGAGCACGCCCACTAACCCCATCCCCGGCCGCACCTTTTCACTCAAGTCTCAGCTTTCCGCCTTCATCCTTCACCTATGCACCTCCTCACCGCACTCCTGACCGCCCTTGCCGTGACCACCACCGCGCTGGCACAAACGACCACGGAAAACACCCGCCCACTCCGCATCGTCACCAGCTTCCTTCCCATCCAATCCCACACCCTCGCCATCGCCGGCCAGAACGCCGAGGTGGTGCAATTGCTGGGCAAGGACGCCGGGCCGCACGACTTCCAACTCTCGCCGTCCGATGTCAAAAAATTGGCCGAGGCCGACCTCTTCATCATCAACGGCGCCGGAATCGAGGACTGGCTCGACGATCTGGTCAAAAAATCCGGCAACAAAGACCTCGTTATTGTCGACACGTCGAAAGGTGTCGACCTCGTCGAAAGCCCCGAGGAAGTCGCCATCGCGGGCGGACACGGACACCATCATCATCACGGACACAACCACCATCATCACCACGGTGACGGCGGCAATCCCCACATCTGGCTCGATCCGGTCATCGCGCAAAAGCAGGCGGCCAACATCGTAGCCGCCCTGCAAAAAGCGGATCCGGCCAACGCCGCGGCCTACGCGGAAAACGGCGAGGCCTACGCCGCCGAACTCGAGGCGCTCGACGCGGAATACCGCGCGACGCTCGCACCCCTGCCGACCAAAAACCTCGTCTCGTTCCACGATGCCTTTCCGTATCTATCTGCGCGCTACGGACTAAATTACCTCGGCGCCATCGCGGAATTCCCGGAAAAAGATCCCACCCCGCGTCAACTCGCCTCGCTCGCCGACAAAATCCGCGAACTCAAAGTCGGCGTGATTTTCGCCGAGACCGGTTACGCTCGCGGACTGCTCGCAAAAATCGCCAAGGAAACCGGCGCCAAAGTTTCCTCGCTCGACACCCTCGAAGTGGGCCAAGGCGGTGCCAAGGCCTACCTCGAACGCATGAGGAAAAACCTCTCCTCGCTGCAACGCGCTTTCGCCCGCGACGAATGACCCGTCCCACGCCAGACCCGACCGCACCCGGTGGTCGCACGCTCGTCCGCCTGCGCGACCTCGGCGTGCGCTACGGCACGTCTTGGGCCCTGCGCGACTTCGACCTGGATATCGACCGCGGCGATATCGTCGCCGTCATCGGGCCCAACGGCGGCGGCAAGTCCACCCTGCTCAAAACCATCCTCGGACTCGTCCCGCCGTCCGCCGGCTCCGTCGCCTTCCCCGCCGGTCCGCTCCGCCTCGGCTATGTGCCGCAGCACCTCGCTTATGACACATCTTTCCCCCTCACGGTGGGCGAATTTCTCACCGTAAACCATCCGGGACGCTCGCTCTGGTTCGGCGGGACCGGACGGCGCCAACGAAACGAGATCACCGGGACTTTGGAGCGTTTGGCCATTGCCGGTCTGCTCGGACAAACCCTCGGCACCCTCTCCGGCGGACAATTCCAGCGCGTGCTCGTTGCCGCCGCCCTGCTGCAGCAACCCGACCTACTCCTGCTCGACGAGCCCTCGTCCAGCGTGGATCGCCGCGGCAGCGACGACCTGCGCGGGATCCTCGGCGAACTCCACCGCGCCACCTCGCTCGCCGTCCTCTTCGTCTCGCACGACCTGCATTTTGTCAGCCACCTCGCCACCAAAGTGTGCTGCCTCAACCAGACCTGCTGCGCGGTCGGCGATCCGGCCACCGTGCTCAATGAGCATCTTCTCGAACGCACCTACGGCACCGCCCCTTACCGCTGGCGCTCCTTCGAACCTGCCGCCGCATCATGACCCTCGCCGAAATCTGGTCCTATGACTTCATGCGCCATGCGCTGATCTCCGCCGCCATCCTTGGACCGACCTGTGCGTTGCTCGGCGTCTTCGTCACCTTGCGCGGCATGGCCTTTTTCAGCGATTCGCTGGCCCATTCGGCCGTCACCGGCGTGGCCCTCGGCTTCCTGCTCCAAGAGAAAACCGGACTCGGTATCGATCCCATGCTCGTTGTCCTTGTCTTCAGCGTGGCCCTCGCCTCGCTCATGGCCTGGCTTTTCCACCGCACCAGTCTGCGGCCCGACACCGTCATCGCCTTTTCCTTCACCGGCAGCGTGGCCCTCGGCGTCGTCATCATCGCCTGGCTCGAACAATACCGCCTGCTCGACGGGATCCTTTTCGGCAGCATCTATGCCAACGGACCCGGCGACATCCTCCGGCAAAGCATCCTCGCTGTGATCGTCCTCGGGTTCCTCCTCCTGCAAATGCGGCCGCTCACCCTCTCCACCCTCCACCCCGAACTGGCCCGCACCCGCGGCATCCGCACCGGGCTGCTCAACTACATATTCGCCATCTTGATCGCCGCCACCGTCGTCGTCTCCCTCCGCATGCTCGGCGCCCTCCTCCTCAGTGCCCTCATTGTCATACCCGCCGCCGCGGCCAAATTGGTCAGCGGCAGCTTCGCTGCCATGCTCTTGGTCTCCGCCGCCATCGGCCTCGTCGTGCCCTTCGCCGGCGTCGTCGCCTCCTGCCAACTCGACCTGCCCACCGGACCGACCATCGTCCTGGCCAACGTCGCCGCCCTCATCCTCTGCTACGCCGGAAAACTCCTCGTCACCCGAACACAAACCGAACCCCAACCCTGACCCACGACTCCCTAGAGGGCGAGCGTCCCCGCGAGCCGCCTTCACTCACTCAGGTTTCAAGTTTCACCCTTCATCCCTCTCTCCCATGCTCCCTCTCCTCGTCATCACCGGTTTCCTCGGCACGGGCAAAACCAGCCTGCTACGCGAACTTCTCCCGCAACTCGAAGAAAGCGGCATCACCCCGCACGTCATCCTCAACGACCACCAAAACGCGCGCATCGATGCTTCGTCTTTGCAAGCCCCCGGAATGCTAGGAATTTGCTTTTTCACCTAGGGCGGAGAATACACTGGGGAGCCGGTCTGGGAAGGGGAAAAGGGGGTTGGTTAGCCGTTGCGGCTGTTGCATGGAAACCGTCCAAACGAGAATTCATTTCGTGCGGCGCTGGAGGATAAACCGTGTGCGAACCTCTCCCTCGTAGTAGGCCAAAGAGCCAGGCAGACATGAGATGACGGAGCCAACGCCGCTGCCGACGATGGTGTCGAGGGCGTCGGCTAGGTCGGTGTCGGTGCCGTCGAGTGAAAGATACTCCGAGATGAGGTGACACTGCGGCGGAGCGCCACGGCTGCGCAGAAGCTCGGCAATGCGGTCGGAGGTCTGGTCAGACGGCGGAATCGGAACAGCCCAGCGCGTGTCGATGTCGATGGGATCTGCCAGCCTGTGAGTGAACACGGAGCGACGACGCTCGTTGAGCAGCAACTCAGTCCATCGGTGCTGCTGTCGGCGATCACCCAAAGTGCACCACCTGATAATCACTTGTTAGGTTCCAAAGTGCACCACTTGCGGATGTAGAACCGCTTCCCACAGGACACAGCCAATGTGCTTGGATCGGGGAGCATGTCCA
>VHCM01000089.1 GCA_016871685.1 Verrucomicrobiota bacterium | reverse complement strand
CTTGGGCAGCGGGTGCGGACGCGCCGGACCGGTGAAGAGTTTCCCCTGGCGCTTGAAAATCGGCAGATGTTCTTTTTCGAGTGCCTTGCAAATGGCCGGGATGAGCAACGACGGATGATTGCGCGCGTGATTGCCAGCCATGCGCATCGAGGTCATCAGCGAAGGCGACAAGTGACTCGGCGCGATCGAGGCGGCAAACGACGCCTGATGCGTTTCTTCAAAGGCCTGGTCGAAGCAACGTTGCTCGAGCAGGCGCTTCACCGCCATCGGATCGTCTGACCAGTCGTCGTCGCTCCCGCCCTTGATGCGCCAGCGCGTCCGCTGCTTCATCGATTCGAGCCATGCGTTGACCGCTTCCTCACCGCGTTCGGTGCGCACCTTCGAGGTGTAAACGGCGAATGGCAGATGCGGATAGCGCTCCTGGTGAATGCGGCGCAAGTTCGACTGATAAGCGTGGAAATTCGGCGGACCCAGCCATTCGCCGGACAATCCGCAACGCGCGACGACCTGGAAATTCCCGGATGGCGGATCCGATTCGGTGGTTTCCTCGTCAAGCAGTTGTGGTTTCAGATCGGATTGCCAGAGGTGATCCATTGCCTCGGCCCGCGTGAGGAACAACGAGGTGTCGAGCCTGCCGCGGAACATCGGCGGTCGGTCGGATGACGCCTCAAACACCGCGATGCACCGTCCGCGCTCCGCCAACAGAATCTTCGCCACATCAATGATCGGGTACACCCTCGCGACTTGGTGGATTTCCTTGGCGACGAGTTGCACCGCATGCGGTTCCGGCACGAGCGTGACGTTCACGCCTGCAGCCGGCGCTGGTGGTTCGTCGCGCGGCTCACGCGGCGGCCTGTCAAAACCGCCCTTGCGTCCGCGGTTGAAAGGTCCGCCCCCGCGGTCGTCGCGGTCGAAGCGCTCACGACGATCGGCGCCACCACGGGAGTCCTTCGATGGTCCAGAGTCGCGAAATTCCTTTTTGCCCGCCGGCTTCGACGGTGGCGATGTGGCCTTCGCCCACGAGGGCCCCAGGGCGAAATTGGCCATCAGCGCATTCAGCGATTCCGGGTCGGGCTTGCTCACGGCGCGAACTCTAGTGGGTCGTTTTGAAAATGACAAACTCCGGATTCCCAATCATCGCCGGTTCTCCCGGTCATTTCCAGCCTCCAACAGGTCGAGCACGCGATCGACCGCGCCACGATGCCTGTCGAGGCACGCGCTGGCCGCCGCCGCTTGCCGACGGGCGTGCACGGGGTCCAATGTCGTGCGGATGGCACGGGTGAGCGACGCCGCGTCCTCCACCCGGATGGCCCCGCCTGCCGCGACCATCGCCGATGCAAGAGGTTCGAAGTTCTCCATGTGCGGCCCGAACACGACCGGCTTGCCCGCGAGCACGGCCTCAACCGGATTTTGTCCGCCTGTGGCGAGGATGCTTTTGCCGATCACCACCACATCGGCATAGGCCGTCCAGTCGCGCAACTCGCCGGTCGAATCGATCACCAGCACCGATGTTCCTGGCAAAGCAACGGTCGCCGCATCCATGGTGGATCTCAACACAGGTTGGAAACCCGCGGTTCTGAGTTCCACGACCACCTCGTCCCGACGCTCGGCGTGCCTTGGCGCGGTGACGATCAACACCTGATCGGCCGCCTGTGATGCGGCTCGCGCGATCCACGCGTCCTCACCCGTATGCGTGCTCGCGGCGAGCACGACGCGCCTTGCCTCGCCGAACTTCCCGAGCATCGCGCCGAATTCATCGCGGATGTGCGGCGGAACCGCATCGTCCGGGTCGTACTTGAGACTGCCGGTCGGATGGATGTTTGCCGGATCCACACCGAGGAGTTTCCAGATGACTTCATCGCCGGGTTCCTGCACCGCGACGCCGTCCAACAACGAAAACCACGGACGCAGCAACGCGGCGAACCTGCGGTATCGACGCGCGGAGCGTGGCGACATCCGCGCGTTCACCAACACCACTGGCATGCCGCGTTGGCGCGCTGCAATCAGCAAATGCGGCCATGCCTCGCCTTCGACAAGGACGATGCGCCGCGGCTCGAAGCGGTCGAAGTAGCGCCGCACGGCAAAGCGGAAATCCAGCGGCGCATAGGTCACGCGCAGTCCGTCGATGCCGGCAGAACTCGCCACGGCGTGCCCGGTGGCGGTGCCGGTTGCCAGGACGAATGATTGACCGGGTTCGCGCCGGAGCCAGGCGCGGATCAACCGCAGTGCGATCATGACTTCACCGACGCTGACCGCATGAAGGTGGATCGCGCCGCAGGGTTCGGATTCGCGATCGCGGTGGTGGATGCCGACGCGTTCGCCGAGGCCCGTGCCGATGCCGCCGCGGCGCAGCATCCGCAGCCACCAGCCGGGCAAAGCGATGATCAGAAACACCGGCAACAGCAACCGGTAGATCCAGAGACTGGCCCAGCGAGGCATCGCACGGAGCGTGCGCACCGACACGGCCGAGGTAAAGGCCGGAGTCAGCCACCCGAAACGCTGAAAATCACCAGCGCACTGCCACCATACTCCCGCCGGTCGATCTCGCGCAGGCCCGGCACATCCGGCAGGCGATGATGCTTGGAGATTTCGATGACCGCACAGCCCTGCGGCGCGAGCCGCGGAGGCAACAGCCCGCCCGCGAGCAATTCGCCGGCATGATCCCGGTCGCCGGAGTGCTTCCAGTACGGCGGATCGGCGAAGATGAGATCATAACAGGCGGAGTCGCGCTTGAGAAACGACACGACGTCGGAGCGGACCACGCGTCCTCCGGACAGACTGGTTTTCACGAGGTTTTCGGAAATAGCGGTGCAGGCTTGGCGATGGTGGTCGACGAAGACGCAAGCGGCGGCCCCACGACTCAACGCTTCAAGGCCGATCGCACCCGATCCGGCGAACAGATCGAGCACCCGCGCCTCCTCTACCCGTGATCCGAGAATCGAGAAGATCGCCTGACGCATGAAGTCGGTGGTCGGCCGCGCGACCGCCGACGGCACCTTGATCGCGATTCTTCCGGCGGTACCGGCGATGATCCTCATCTATCGTTTGGCCCCTTTTTTCGCGGGAGCGGGTTTGGCCACGGCCTTCGGTTGCAGCGGAATGCGGACCACCACGCTCTTGTCCATCAATCGCGTGCCCTCGGTCGACATTTCCTGCGCGCGGTAAACGATGAGCCCGAAGGGCTGACCGACAAAACGGCCGATCGCGATGTTCTCACGGTACTTGCTGATCTCACTCTCCTCCTCGAACTTCCATTCCGATCCACTCCATGCACCGAGAATGCTGTCCGGATCCGCCTTGATGTCTTCGATGCGCTTGAGCCGACCGCTGGGCGAAGTGAACGAATCCGTCGCGGGATCGTAGCGCAGCGTCGAGATCGGAGCGGCTGCCCCCCCGGCAGTGATGCTCCATCCCTGGCCCGACTTCTTCAGCAAGATGACGATTTCCTCCGCGGCCTTGAATTCGCGTTTGCGCCAGAGCGCGAGGTATTCATCGTACTCGGTCTTGCTCAGCCCGAGCCGCTCGTCATACGGCAATGGCACGCCGGGCTTCGCGTTTTTCGAATACTCGAGATACCATTCCTTGTTCTTGCGCGCCGCGACTTCCACTTTGGCCATGTATTTCTCGATTTCCTTGGGCGGCAGCACCATGCCGATCTCACCCTTGAGCGGTTTGCCCTCCGGCAGCAGCCCGTCGAAGACCTCGGGCACTTGGCCGAACGCGGCGGACGCGACCAACGACATCAGCGGAATGAGCATGCGCAACTTCATGGGAATGGTGGACGCAGCGTGAACCCTCCGCGCAGGATGACAAGCCGCGAATCCGATTCCAAAATCCGGCGGACCTCTGTCCTTGACGCATCCGCCGGTCTGACGAGATTGGACCATGCCCAAGACCCACCTGCTAATCGGCGGCAACACCGGAATCGGCTTCGCACTGGCACGGATCCTCCATGACCACGGGGACCTGGTGCATGCGGCGGCGCGCAATCCCGGCGAGCTCCCGGAGCTGGGCATTCCGGTACAGTCGTTCGACGCCCGCGATCCTGCGGCACTGGCGGTTCCCGAATCCCTCGACGGCCTCGTCTACCTGCCCGGCAGCATCACGCTCAAGCCGTTCCACCGGCTTACGCGCGAGGATTTTCTCAACGACTTGGAAATCAACCTGCTCGGCGCGGTCGCTGCGATCCAGCAAGCCCTGCCCGCGCTCAAAGCCGCGCCATCGGCGTCCGTGGTGCTCTTCTCCACGGTCGCTGTCGCACAAGGCATGCCGTTCCACGCCTCGATCGCTGCGGCAAAAGCGGCAGTCGAAGGGCTCGTGCGCTCGCTCGCCGCCGAATTCGCACCAAAGATCCGCGTGAATGCGATTGCTCCGTCACTCACCGACACCGCGCTCGCCTCGCCTCTCGTCAACAACGATGCCAAGCGCGAGGCGGCGGCGAAGCGCCACCCGCTGCAGCGGATCGGAGCGGCCGATGACGCGGCGTCGCTTGCCGCCTGGTTGCTCTCCGACGCCTCCTCGTTCATGACCGGGCAAATCCTGCGGCCCGACGGCGGATTGTCGTCGGTGCGCACTTTCTGAGCATCACCCCATGGAAGCGGCGCTGGTTTATCCGCATCAGCTGTTTCGGCGTCATCCCGCCGTGGTGCCGGGCCGCAGGGTGTTCCTCATTGAAGACCCGTTGTTCTTCGGCAACGACCCGCGCTGGCCTGCGGCGATGCACCGCCAGAAACTCGTGCTCCACCGCGCGTCGATGAAGGCCTATGCCGCAGCACTCGCGGGCGATGGCCACGAGGTGACGTACATCGATGCTCCGGAAGACAGCGGCACCGACAGCGCGGTGCTGCTTGGCCGGCATCTGCCACGCGGAATCACATCGCTGCATCTCGCTGATCCCGCCGACGACGTCCTGATGAGGCGCGTGAAGCGCTTCGCAAACGCGCGGGAACTCCCGCTTGTCGTGCAGGCCTCGCCGAATTTCCTCTCGCCACCGGAATTTCTCGAGGGACAGATCGGCGGAAAAAAACGGCCGTTCATGGCCAGGTTTTACGAAGCCCAGCGCAAGCGGATGAACCTGCTGCTCGAAGCAGACGGCTCGCCAACGGGAGGCCAGTGGTCGTTCGACGCCGAAAACCGTGCCCGATACCCGAAATTCGCCATACCGCCGGAAGAACCGCGCGCCGCATCGAATGCGTTCGTCACCGATGCCGTCCAATATGTGAACCATCGGTTTTCCGGGAATCCCGGCGGGCTTGACGATTTCCGCTGGGCGGTCACCCATGCGGATGCCGATGCCTGGCTCGGGCGGTTTCTCGACGAGCGCTTCGCGGAGTTCGGCGTGTACGAGGACGCGGTCTCGGTACAACATCCGTTTCTCCACCACTCGGCCATCTCGCCGATGCTCAACATCGGCTTGCTCGATCCCGCGGAGGTGGTCGCCCGCGTGATGGCTCGCGCGCAACGCCCGCCCGCCGTGCCGCTCAACTCACTCGAAGGCCTGCTGCGCCAGATCATTGGCTGGCGCGAGTTCATGGCGGGCATCTACCGCCACCGCGGCACCGCGATCCGCAACGGCAATTTCTGGAACCATACCCGTCCGATGCCGCGCGCGTTCTACGATGCCACCACCGGCGTTCCGCCGGTCGACCGCGTGATCCGCCAGGTCCTGCGGGACGGCTACTGCCACCACATCGAGCGCCTGATGATCCTCGGCAATTTCATGCTGCTGTGCCGGATCCGGCCCGACGACATCCACCGCTGGTTCATGGAGTTGTTTGTCGACGCCTTCGACTGGGTGATGGTGCCCAACGTTTATGGCATGTCACAGTTCGCCGACGGCGGCACCTTCACCACCAAACCGTACCTGTCCGGCTCGAACTACCTGCTGAAGATGTCGGATGAACCGAAAGGCCCGTGGTGCGCGGTGTGGGACGGGTTGTTCTGGAGCTTCATCGCCGACCACCGCGACTTTTTCCTTCGGAACCCGAGGCTCTCGATGATGGTGCGCAACTGGGAAAAAATGCCGTCCGCCAAACAACAGGCGCACCGCGAGGCCGCGGAACGATTCCTATCATCCCTCTGACGCAGCCATGGAACTCAAGCAGAAACTCGAGATCCTCGCGGATGCGGCGAAATACGACGCATCGTGCGCCAGCAGCGGCGCGGCGCGCAAGGATTCGCGCCGCACGGGCGGCATCGGGTCCACCGGAGGCGCCGGCATCTGCCACTCGTACACGCCCGACGGCCGCTGCATCTCGCTGCTCAAGGTGCTGCTCACCAACTCGTGCATCTACGACTGCCACTACTGCATCAACCGCCGCTCCAGCAACGTCCGGCGCGCCCGCTTCACGCCCGACGAAGTGGTGCGACTCACGCTGGACTTCTACAAAGGCAACTACATCGAGGGGCTCTTCCTGAGCAGCGGCATCATCATCAGCGCCGACCACACGATGGAAATGGTGATCGAAGTCGCGCGCAAACTCCGTGTCGACCACGGATTCCGCGGCTACATCCACCTCAAGACCATCCCGGAGGCATCGCCGGAACTGATCGAGACGGCGGGCCGCTATGCCGACCGCATCAGCATCAATATCGAGCTGCCGAGCCAGCAAAGCCTCAAGCGCCTGGCACCGGAGAAAAACCTGGCACGCACGCAGGACGCGATGGGACACATTCGCGAGAAGATCGAGGAACGCAAGTCGGCCACACCGCGAGAAGGCGCCGCGAAACCACCGCCGTTCGCCACCGGTCAGAGCACGCAGATGATCGTGGGTGCCGACGACTCCAGCGACGCGCTGATCCTGCGGCGCGCGGACACGCTCTACACCGACTACAAACTGCGGCGGGTGTATTACTCGGGATTCAGCCCGATCCCGGACCCGTCGTCGCTGCTGCCGGTTCAGGCACCGCCGCTGCTGCGCGAGCACCGGCTGTACCAGGCCGACTGGTTGCTGCGCTTCTACGGCTTCGGCGTCGATGAGATCACCGGCCCGCAGTCGCCCGATCTCGATCTGGCGATCGATCCGAAACTCGCTTGGGCGCTGCGCAATCGCGCGTGGTTTCCGGTCGATCTCAACCGCGCGCCACGCGAGTTGCTGCTGCGCATCCCGGGCATCGGCGTGCGCAATGCCGACCGCATCGCCGCCGTGAGACGCCACACGCGCTTGCGGATCGCCGACCTCATCCGCCTGCGTGTGCAGCTCAAGAAAGCGCTCCCCTTCGTCATCACCGCCGATCACACGCCCGCATCACTCGATCTCGACGGGGATTCGCTGCGTTCTCGGTTCCTGCCGCCACCGGCCCAGCTCGAATTGGATTTCGGTGTGGCCCGGCCGACCCCGGCCGATGCGGCCTCCACGATCACCGGCGAGATCTGATTTTGCCCGCGGGTTTGCGCGTTGCGACACGGGCGATCCCCCGTTAGCCTCCGCCGGGATGGATGAACCGCAAACCGCACCCCCGACGCGCCGCGCATGGGCGGGCTGGTGGGGCATGATCGTCCAACAGGCGCAGAACGCGTTCAACGACAAGATCGCGCAGTTCATCCTGATCCCGCTCGCGGGCGCGGTCGGCGCGTCGGTCGAATCGCTCGCCGGACTGTTCATCTCGCTGCCCTTCGTGTTGTTCGCCCCGATCGCCGGTTGGCTGAGCGACCGCTACTCGAAGCGCACGGTGATTTTCGTTTCGGCTGTTCTCCAGGTCTTGCTCCTCATGTTGGTCTGCGCCGCGGTGATGCGCCAACATCTCGCACTGGCCATGGCGGGATTTTTCCTGCTCGCCACCCAATCAGCGCTGCTCAGCCCCGCGAAAATGGGGGTCAACAAGGAGCTGCTCGGTTCCCGCTATCTCGGATTCGCCACCAGCATCCAGCAGATGAGCACGATGCTCGCGATGCTCGTCGGCCAGATTCTCGCCGGCGCGCTCTTCGACGCACGCTACCGCACAGCCGGTGCGGTCCCCGACGCGGCGT
>VHCM01000088.1 GCA_016871685.1 Verrucomicrobiota bacterium | reverse complement strand
GTCGATGCGGGCGCGGCTGCATGCGATGGCGGCGCTCCAGGCCGAGGAGCGGACCAAGGGGTGGAGCATCATCGCTACCGAAAAGCGGCTGTCCCTCAATGATCCGCAACCGATGGCGATCGGTCCGCTCACCCTCACCGGCACCATCGACCGGATCGAGGTGAACGAGGCCGAGGGCCTGCTGCGCATCCTCGATTACAAAACCTTCGGCACCGCCAAGAAGCCACGCGAAACGCATTGGCGGGCGCCGCGTGAATCAGAACCCGTCGAGGCCGCGATCTTCAACGTCGGCGACAAAGAGCAGGCATGGAGCGACCTGCAGTTGCCGCTCTACCGCCACATGGTCCCACACCTCTGGCCGGAACACGCCGACAAACGAATCGAGGTCGGCTATTTCCTGCTGCCCGCCGATCCTGAGGAAACGAAGATCGAACCGCTCGCACTCGACGACACCTTGCAGAAGTCCGCCGTCGCCTGTGCCGAGGAGATCGCGCAACGCGTGGCCAACGGTCGGTTCTGGCCGCCGGCGACGGAAGTCGGATACGATTCGTTCGGCGATTGGTTCGGAGACGAGTCGCCCGATTCGTGCCTGTGCGACGCATCCATTCAACTGCTGGGAGGTGAGCGATGAGCGGTCATCCCGGATCCTTTCATCCGCGTCTGCTGATCGTTGCCAACGCCGGCAGCGGCAAGACGCACCGGTTGGTGGCGCGCTGCATCCAGTTGATCGCCCGCGGACAAAAGCCGGAGGAAATCCTCGCGCTCACATTTACGCGCAAGGCCGCGGCCGAGTTCCTGCAAAAACTCTTCGAGCGGCTCGGCGAGGCGGCGCAGGACGAGGACAAACGTGAACGGCTGCAACACGAACTGGGATGCGGCCCGCTCACACACGACCAATGCGTCCGGTGGATGCGGCAGTTGATCGCGGTGCTGCCCAAGCTCGCGATGGGCACGCTCGACCAGTTCTTCGCGCGCATCGTGCGCAGTTTTCCATTCGAACTCGGCATCGGCCGCGAGTTCGAGCTGCTCGACGAGGCGGCGCAACAAGAGAACCTGGTCCGCACACTCGACCACTTGTTCCGCGATTCCGTCGACGAGGACGGCCTCGCCGAGTTGGTCGAAATGCTGCGGCAAAGCAATCGCAATCGGTCGGACACCTCGGCGTTGCGCTCGCTCAAGAACGGCGTGACACGACTCCACGACCAAATTGCCGGGCCGTCGAGGGACGTGCCGTGGGGCGATCGCGCGCGGATCTGGCCCGCGGGAACACCACTGCTGCCGTCGTCGGGCACCACTCCGCTCGCCACTGCGGCGCGCGAATGGATGGACGAAATCGAGACCACGCAGGGCGCGCAACTCACGCCCGGATTCCGCACGCGCCTCGAGGGGTTGACGCGCAACGCCACACGGCGGCCGCCCGGCGCGCGGATGAACAAGCCGCTCAAAGAGCTGTTCACCAAACTGGGCAATGATTGGAAGCTGGTGAAGAAGTACAATGCGGTCATCCTCGCCTTCGGGCAAAACAAAGGCACCGAGGGACTTCGCGACCTCGGCGAATTGCGCGACCGCAGCGAGAGGCTGCGCCGGTCGATCATCGCCAACGAACTCGACTCACGCCTGAAGTCGTCGAAGGCGCTCCACCAATTGCTGCTTCGCTACGACGCGATCTACTCGCGCACGGTTCGCGACACCGGCGCGCTCACCTTCGCCGACATCGCGCAGATCCTCGTGGGCCGCAGCAAGGAACTCGTGCCGTGGATCGCTTACCGCCTCGACGGCCGCTACAAGCACTGGCTGCTCGACGAATTCCAGGACACCAGCCGAGCGCAGTGGAACATCCTCAGCCCGCTCATCGACGCGGTCGTCACCGACACCGACAACGATCGCACGCTGTTCTACGTCGGCGACACCAAGCAATCGATCTACGGCTGGCGCGATGGCGACGACCGCTTGTTCTGGGAGGTGCGCGACCACTACAACCAATACGGCGGCGACCACATCGCCCAGGAGCAACTCGACATTTCCTGGCGCTCGGACCAGGCGGTGCTCGACGTGGTCAACACGATCTTCGATCCCGATCACGTCGATGCGAATCTCGGACTGTTCGACATCCCGAAGGAAGTCGGCGACCGCTGGCGGCAGGCGTGGGTGCATCATGGCGCGCGCGACGGTGCCGGACCGGGATACGTGCGGCTGCAAAACCTGGCGCTCGGCGACGGCGGCGGCGACGAACACGACCTCGCGCGGGAAGTCGTGCGCATTGTCAAGGACGAGGTCAAACCACTCGAACGCGGACTGAGCTGCGCCGTGCTCGCGCGCACGGGTGCCGGCGTGCGTCGCTACGCCCGCGCGCTCAAGGAAGCGGGCATCGAGGTGGTCACCGAGGGAAAATTCCATCCGTGCACGGCCGACCCGCAGAACCTCGCGTTGCTCACCGGGGTGCGCGCGGTTGCCTCACCCTGCGACGTGCTCTCGACCGCGCATTTCCTCGCCTCGCCATTCGGTTGCATCGTCGGAAACGACGGATTTCCCATCTTCCGGGCGGAGGCGATGCGTCGTGCCGCCAGCGATGGATTCGCCGCCACCCTGCTCGGATGGGTGCGCGATGCTGCGGCTCGCGACGCGATCGACCCGCAGCACTTCGATCCGTTCCTCGATGCCGCGTCGGCATTCGACGCCGTGCGCCGGCCCGAAGACGACTGGTTCTGCTTCATCCGGTTTCTCGAACACCACTCGCTTGAGGAAAACGAGGCACCCGGCGCGGTGCGGGTGATGACCATCCACAAGGCCAAGGGTCTCGGCATAGACATGGTGATCCTGCCGGAACTCGGCGGCAAGGCGATGAGCCAGTTGCGGCTCGAAGGGATCGCGCTGCACCGCGACGACAAGGGCGACGTTCAATGGGGGCTGTCGATGCCGCCCAAGGAGATCTGCGAACTCGACGACGTGCTCGCCAACGCGCGCGAAACGATGGAGGCAAGGCAGGCGTTCAACGAGCTATGCGTGTTCTACGTCGCGATGACGCGGGCCAAACACGCGGTCTATTGCCTCAGCGGATCCGGCAAGGAGGACAAACATCCGGCGTTCTGGCTCAAGCACGGGTTCCCCGCCGGATCGACCGATGATCCGATGCGCGAGACCGGCGACGCGCAATGGTTTCTCGGCATCCCGAAGCGAAAGGTCGTCGATGCCACGCCGATCACCGGCGACACGCCGGCGACAGCGCTGCGCGCGCGACATGGGGCGGCCCCGTCGTCGCACGAAGGCAAGCGGTTGCCGTCAAGCCTCATCCTCGGTGGAGGCCATGCACGCCGATTGGGCAACAGGGTGCACGAACTTCTGTCGTGCATCGAATGGCTCGACGACTTGCCCGACCTCGATGCCGCCGACCCCGAAGCCGCCGCGATGGTTCGCGAGTTTCTCGCCAGCGAACGCGCTTCGGTGTTGCGCAAGCCGGAGGCCCGCGTCCTCCTTTGGCGCGAGCGGGCGTTCGAGGTGATGGATGGCGATCGCTCGATCAGCGGCATCTTCGACCGCGTTCACATCACGCTCGGCGACGATGACGCGCCATGCTCGGCCCACATCATCGATTTCAAGACCGATGCGGATGCGTGGGACTTGGAAAGCCGGTACGCGGCGCAACTCGACAGCTACCGCAGCGCCGCCGCCATCCTGCTCGGCATCGCGCCGGAACACATCACCACGGCAGTCGTTGCGGTGCGCGGCTGAGAAGCACCTGAAACGCGAGCAGCTCGGATAGAGAGTTTCAAGTGTTCAGTGTTCAGTTTCAAGGGGGAAGAGGGGAAAGGGATATGGGTGATCGGTTATTGGTTATTGGTTATTAGGGAACAGGAGTAGACACCCATCCTCCTTGAAATCGTCCCACCCGGGATTTTCAGCTTTTCAGTGTTTCAGCGTTTACTCCTCCGCGGGTCGGCGAATGGGAACGCGAGATGAAACCACTGATTGCACAGAGAACACGGATGTTGAAGAGATGATGCGATCCGGGTGCTTTGCGTTTGGCTGATTTTTCCATCAGTCAAATCTGTGCAATCAGTGGTTCCTGCTTGGGTTCTCTCTTCCGCCACGAACCAAACCATGGAATCGTCCCATCTAGGACTTTCAGCGTTTCAGCTTTTCAGTGTTTCAGTGTTTACTCCTCCGCGGGTCGGCGAATGGGAACGCGGAATGAAACCACTGATTGCACTGAGAACACTGATGTTGAAGAGATGATGCGATCCGGGTGCTTGGCGTTTGGCTGATTTTTCAATCAGTCAAATCTGCGTAATTAGTGGTTCCTGCTTGGGTTTTCTCTTCCGCCACGAACCAAACCATGAAATCGTCCCACCCGGGACTTTCAGCGTTTCAGCGTTTCAGCGTTTCAGTTTTTATTCCCCACGCGGGGCGGTCTCCGCGGTGAGCAGCAGGTCGGGCGCGGCAAGGCTCAGGTTTTCGAGCGCGTTGCCGGTGATGCGCGAGTGGAGGATCAGGTTGCCGGTGCAGCTGGCATCGTTCACGCGGATCCCCTGAGTCTTGTTACCCATGACGGTGAGCCGCTCAAAACGGTTATCGCGGCACGGGGTGCCGGGAATCTCGCGCGTCTCGGCAATGAACACACCCTGCTCGCCATTGTCGCGCAGGTGGAGGTTGCGGAACCGGTTCTCGTTGGAATCGCGCATGAAGATGCCCTGACTGCCGTTGAGACCGAAGGTCGAATCGCGGATCACGTTGCGGTTGAACCTCCAGTCGAGCGACAGCCCCGCGCTGCGGTTGTGATGCAGGTTGAGCTGCTCGAACAGGCTGTCCTCGGTCTCGTAGCAGGCGAGGCCGTCGAATTCGTTGTCGTGCGCCTCCAAGCCGGTGATGTGGATTCGTCGACAGCCTTTTTCCAGCACGACGCCGCCCGACCGGCAACTGTGCGCGCCGATCTGCTCGATGCGGACATCCTCGGCACCGCGCACGGTGATCCCGTTGTTGCGGATGTGGGTGAGGCCGCCGTTGTCACAATCGCCGCCATAGCACTCGTGCTGCTGCGACGCGCGGCTGCCGTCGATCACCAGGTGGCCCACCGTGATGTTCCGTACGATCCGCGCCGGCGGTGTCGCCGTGCTGCCGACCACGATCACCGGGCAGTTCACGCGCTCCGCGAGCTTGAGAAGCGTCTGCTTCGCGGTGCCGCGCAGCTCGATCCCGTCGCGATCGATCACCACCGCCTCGGCGATGGGGAAAAGCGACGGACCGAGGATCACCACACCTCCCGCGGGTGGCAGCGTGCGGATCGCTTCATTGATCGCCGCGCCATCTCCGGAGTCGAGATACACGGTGGTGCGGGATTCGCGCGAGGCCGCCGCCGACAGCGCATCGGCCGCGGGCAGGGCGTGACAAAACAATCCGGCAAGGGCGATGTGGCGGAGGAGGAGCTTCATGAATTCACCGTTTTTAGCGTTGTCCATCACGCGAATCAAGCATGGACGAACAATCGTGCGCGGATTCGCCGCGTTCCGCAGCCACGATGACGGTGATCATGGCGTTGTCCGCGCCACATCCGCGTCAGCCGCCCGCGGCGAGCGTGACCACCTCGACCCGGCATCCCGGCTGGATCACGACGGCGGAATGGTTGCGCGGCGGCACGGCGCAGCCATCAACCTCGCAGACGACCGGTTTGCCCGCGAGCCCGAGAGAGTCGAGGAGTTCAGCGAGCATCACCGGCGCGGCGAGCGGATGTGCGGCGCCGTTGAGCAGGATCGTCGGGCTCTCTTGCGGATCGGAGTTCATCGCCACTGCGCCAATTGTTCGGGAAACGGACAACGCGTGCAATCGCTGACATCCTCAAGGCAGAAATCCCGGTAGATCTGCAGCAGTGCCTGGTGGTGGCAGACGCGGCGCGTCCACGGCCGTGCGGCTTTTTCCGAACCGAACAAGCGCAGCGCGTAGCGCCGGACGCGGTCGTTGGCAGCGGAGTGGCGCAGCTTGCGGTAGTCGCGGAAGGTCCAGCCGCTCTCACGCAACGCAAGCGGACCGAGATGGTTGGCGATCAGCTCGACCGCGTGGTTGCGCCCGAACAACGACAAGCGCGCCGGAGTTTGCGCCGAGGTGAGCGTGTGGCGGCGCGACCAGAACGGATGATCGAGGGCGTGGAGGAAATCGATCAGCGGCTTGGGCGTGAATGGCCGCGCGAGTGCGAGCTGACGGAAGCGCGGCCATGCCCCGGCCAGGGCGAGCAGCGCGCCGATGCGGCGGTGCGGATGATTCGCCGGGGGTTGTCCGTGTAGCTTCCACGGGATCGCACGCGGATCGGCGGGTTCGATGTTCGGACGCAGTTTCCACCAGGTGTCCCACAACGCGCGCAGGTAGTCGCGGGTATCGGTCGGCGCGGCCTCGTGGAGATCGGGCGCGAGAAATCCGGCCGTGCCGAACAAAGCCGCCTCGGCCGCGTGCGGTTCGCCCTTGATCCGCGCCAGGGGCACGCGCTGCGCGAGCAGGCGCATCGCCAGCGCGTTGTGACGATAGCCCAGCGTCTCGGCAACCGATTGGAACAACGCGGCGTCGCGGCCGTGCGCATCGGCGACCTGCAGCCAGCGCGACGCCTTGCGCGCCGCACGATGCTGCGAAGCCTCATCGAGCAGACGCTCGACCGAACTCGCGGGCATTTGCCGCAACGGCGCGACGCAACGGCCGGGATGGGCGATCGCGGATTCGCGCTGCGGCCGGTTGAGCGCATCGGCAAGCTGGCTCTCGCTGATGATCACCTGCGGCACTTCGCGGTGATCGCAGTTGCGGATGAAGTGCTCGCGCGATCCTACGCGGAACGCGACGTGCAGGATCACCTCGCGGAACGCCGGATTCACCGCATGACCGTGCGCCTCCCACGATGCGGCGTCCGGATCCAGCTCGACCGGGCCGTTCGCCGCCACGCCATCGATCTCCACCGCCGCATGGAGGAAATCCGGGCCCGCACCGCGGTTCCACTCGCCGAACTGCACGACCCTCACCGGTTTTCCCGCCGTGGTCCGGAACTCGCGGCCGAACGCGCCGCCAAACCACAACGCCTGCAACTCAAGCTCGCCCGGCAACGCGGCCGATGTCGCATCCGCCACAAACAACGGCGGATGCCACACGGACTCGATCAGAAAGGCGTAGTGCATGAAATCAGCGGGACGGTGGCGCGGCGGGTGGTGGCGGCGGCGGATCGAGCAAATCGATCCACGCCTGCAGCGCGGCGGATTCCGGTTGCGGGCCAAGCCGCAGCGCCGCCGCGCGCAGCCCATCGAGCGCGAGCTGCTTGCGGCCCGCGGCGCGATCGATGCCGATGATGTGGAAGTCCTGGCGCAGGCGGTCGGCCGACGTGGCGAACCACGCCTTGGCGGATTGGAACTGCACGACTGCTTCGGAGCTGCGGCCGTCGGCGAGCAGATCGAGGCCGATCGCCTCGGCAAGCCAGCCCGACGACGTGCGCTGCGCCGCGGACTCAAGCTGACGCCGTCGCTCGTCGGCGCGGTCGGCCCAACGCTCCGACGCCATGCGCCACGCACGGAACGGCTTGTCCTCGTCGAGCACTTTGCCACTGCCGTCGAGACGGCGGAACGGACGGTAGAGCGGATCGCCAAGCACCACCCCCTGCCACGAGCACACGGGCATCGCCATCCAGCAGGCCTCGACCCAGCTGTGCCCGGCGAGCAGGCGGTCGTGCAGGATACCGAGGTCGTGCGTGAGATGCAGGTACGGCTCGTACACGTTGCCCACCGTCACCGCCGCGCCTTTTTCCAACAACGGGGCGCACCAATTTTTGGCAGGGTTGCCCAGTTGCTCGGCGCTGAACGAATGGATGTGCACCGCCACCGCGCCTTTCCTGAAGCGGAAATCCGGATGCACGAACGGCCCGCCCACATGCCAGTCGTACCATCCGTAATACTGCGCCGCGCCACCCATCGGATAGTGCTTGGGCAAGGTCTCGCCAAAGCGGTCGACCGCCGTCGGAATCCCGGCCTTCCGGTTGGCCCGCACGATCGATTCCAACCACTCGTCGCCCTGGGGGTATTTGTTCGCGATGTCGACGTAGGCCATTCCCCACAAGCCGGACGCCTCGGCCTCGACCGCGTCGCGCATCATCCGCTCGCAGGTTTCCACCGATGCGGCATCGATGCGCGCGGTGAGCAGCAGATAAGGATGACCCGCATTCGCAAACGGTGCCGATGATTTGAAATACCGGTTCTGCAACACGCCCTCGGTCGGCAGCCCTTCGATGCCGAACAAGGCGAGTTCCGAATCCACCGACGCCTCGTCATGTCCGGCGACGGGATCGACCGGTTTGGGCGGAGCATTCGCCGGTGCCGGATCCTTGCCCGCCTGCGGCTTCGGT
>VHCM01000087.1 GCA_016871685.1 Verrucomicrobiota bacterium | reverse complement strand
GTCGAGTCGCAGCAGCATCAGCGCTTCGGCGAGTTTCGCTCCCGCGCGGCTGATTCGCGTCGCGTCGCTTTGCCGGATGAACACGCTGCCGCCGGGATGAAAACCACCGCATTCCCGCGGTGTGGCGATTCCGCAGAAGAGTCCCTCGTTTCCGACCAGAGCGAACAAGGTCGGTCGTTGCGGGTTCTGGGTGAGCGCGTCGTGAAGACGGGACAATTCTTTGGGGAAGAACTGCAGCATGCGGCCGCGGAGGTTGGACGCCAGTGATCTCGGCGTGCGATGGCGCGCGTGCGGATCGAGCGGGCCGCAGAGGATGGCCTGGATCGACCGCCCGTCGAACCGTCGACACACACCCTGAGCGGCCTTTTCGATGAACGATGTGGTTTTCTCCGGATGGCAGGGCCACGCATGGTCGATCGGGAGACGCCAGCGCACCAATCCGGCGACGGACGCGTGGTCGGGGCGCACTGCATCCCGCATCCGCACGAGATGGAATTCGCGCCCGAGGCGTTTCACCTGTGCAGCTCCGGCTTGTCTGATGATGTCGGCAAGCATCCCGTCGAAGACGGCGGGAATCCTGAAGAGCCAGGTGGTTACCGCATCGCTCATGCCGTGGCTCCGCTTAGCCGATGAATCGCGGGTCGGCAACCGGGATCCGCACGGTTTCGGTTGTCATCGTGGGAAGGATGGCGGATGGCTGTGTGCGTGAGGATCCACCGCCTGCTCGCCGAAGCCGCTGCCGCACTGGCGGCCGCGGTTTGCTTCGATGGCAAGGTGCTCGATCGCCAACTGGCATCGCTGTTCGCCAGCCATCGCCGTTGGGGCAGCCGCGACCGCGCGTTTGTCGCGGGCACGGTCTTCGAGGTTGTCCGTTGGCGGCGCGCACTCGCTTTTATCGCCGACCGCGACGAGCCCGCCGCCTGGTGTGCCGCCCAGTGGCACCGCAAGGGATGGGAAATTCCCACATGGTGGAACCATTCCGGATGTGACGCAGCGGAAATGGATTTGCGCGAGGCGATGCTGCCGTCCCAATCACGAGCGCTGCGTGAATCGGTGCCGGATTGGCTCGACACGCTCGGCGCGCGCGAACTCGGCGCGGCATGGGATCGTGAACTGAGCGCGCTGAACCGCAGGCCTCGTGTCATGCTGCGAGCCAACACGCTGATGAACTCACGCGATGAAGCGCTCGATTGGCTGCGCCAGCAAGGCGTCGATGCCGATGCGCTGCCCGATCTGCCGGATGGGATCCTCCTTGCGGAGGGATCCCTGCTGCCCGCCGGACTCAAGCAACATGGGCGGGTGGAAATCCAGGATGCCGGATCGCAACAGGTCGTGCCACTCCTCGGCGCGTTGCCCGGTGAAACCGTGGTCGATGCCTGTGCGGGTGCGGGTGGCAAGTCACTGCAACTTGCCACGTGCATGCGCAACGAAGGGGTGATCCACGCGCTCGACATTGATCCGCGACGCCTCGAGCCGCTCAAAGCAAGGGCCGCTGCCGCAGGCGTGCGCATCGTCCGGACGCGGCAGGCCGGTCGCGAAGCCTGGCGGGAACTCGCCGGTACCGCCGACCGACTCCTCATCGACGCGCCTTGTTCGGGATTGGGAACATTGAAGCGTCAGCCCGACCTCAAGTGGCGTCTCACGCCGGAGCGTCTCGATGCATTGCGTGTGGTGCAACGGAGCCTGCTGCAAGACACCTGCGGCGTACTCAAGCCGGGAGGAACGCTCGTCTATGCGACGTGCTCGATCCTGCCGTCTGAAAACCGAGTCGTGGTGGACGAATGGCTGAATGAAAGCGGCTTCCAGATCGTCCAATCATCGATCGTCTCACCCGCGGTCAGCGGATACGACGGCTTTTCCGCCATCGCGCTCAGGAGCAACACGGGTGGTTGATCATCGCATCCGGTGTTTTTCGGAGATTCGCGGTTTACCCGGGCGGCGGGTGCGGGCAGATTCGGTTGTGGGCTCGATTGGCGAACGTTGTGGTCTCCGGATCGTCCGGGTGAGACCCGTCGGCTTGATTCTCGAGGCGGGATCGATGGGCGAGGTGTTGCTGCCGCGCAACGAGGTGAGCGCGGACGACGCGGTGGGTGGCATGGTCGAGGTCTTCCTGCACACGGATTCGGAGGATCGCCCGGTCGCTACGCGTCGGATGCCGCGGGCGATGCCGGGCGGCTTCGCGCGGATGTCCTGTGTGGCGGTGAATGCCGTGGGTGCTTTCGTCGACTGGGGACTCACCAAAGACCTGCTGGTGCCCTTCCGCGAGCAAGCCTCGCGCATGCAGACGGGCAAGAGCTATCTCGTCCACGTACTGGTGGACGCCGCCACGCAGCGCATCATCGGATCCACACGCATCGCGCGTCATCTCGACCGCACGCCGCATGCGTTCCGGGTCGGCGATGCCGTTGAACTGATCGTGTTCCGTAAATCCGAACTCGGTTGGCAGGCGGTGGTCGATGGCAGACACAGCGGCTTGCTTCACGCCGATCGCGTCATGCGGCCGTTCCAGATCGGCGAGCGACTGTCGGGCCACATCGTCGCCGTGCGACCTGACGGCAAGCTCGACCTCGGCGCGGGTCCGCCGGGACGCGGGCGGGTCGTGGAATTCGAGGACCAGTTGCTCGCCGAACTGCGCGCCCGCGGCGGGTTCTGGGCGATCGGCGATCACACGCCCGCTGCGGAGATCCGCGAGGACCTCGGGGTGAGCAAACGCACGTTCAAACAGGCGCTCGGCGCGCTGCTCAAGCGACGGGCAGTGATGATCGACGAGCGTGGCGTCCGGCTGGTTGATTGACCGCGCCAAGACCGCCGCGTGGATCCGGCCTCAGCCGTTGCGTTTGCGGAACTCGTCCATGAACGAAACCAGGCGCGCGACACCGGCTTCGGGGAACGCGTTGTAGATCGACGCGCGGAGTCCGCCGACCGATCGGTGGCCCTTGAGTCCGTCGAGCCCGGCAGCGGTGGCCTCCTTGACGAACTGGTTTTCCAATTCCTCGCTCGGCAGGCGGAACGGCACGTTCATCAGGCTGCGGCAGTTGGTTTCGGCATGACCGCGGTAGTATCCGTCCGAGTGGTCGATCGAGTCGTAAAGCAGCTTCGCTTTGCGTTGGTTGAGTTCGAGCACCTTGTCGAGTCCGCCAATCTCATGGAGCAACCATTTGAAGACGAGTCCGCAGATGTAAATCGAGAAACACGGAGGCGTGTTGTACATCGATCCGTTCTTGGCCATCACCTGGTAATCGAACATCGAGGGCAGTCCGGCGGGAACCCGCTCGAGCAGGTCGTCGCGAAGGATCACGATCGTCACGCCCGCGGGTCCGGCGTTCTTCTGCGCACCGGCGTAGATCATGCCGTACTTCGAGACATCCACCGGGCGGCTGACGAAATTCGACGACATGTCGCAGACGAGCGGCACGGTGCCGGAGGTAGGCTCGTCCTGAAACTCGACACCGAAGATCGTTTCGTTCGACGTGAAGTGGACGAATGCCGCATCCGGATCGAGCGTGATTTCGGTCGAGGCGGGCAGGCGGTTGTAGTTGGTGTCCGCGGTGCTGGCGGCTTCGCGCACCTTGCCGAGCTTCTTCGCCTCCTTGAATGCCGCGGCACCCCAACTGCCGGTGAGTAGATAGTCGGCGCTCTTGTCCTTGGGCAGCAGGTTCATCGCAAGCAGGGCGAACTGCGTGCTCGCGCCGCCCTGCATGAAGAGGACCTTATAGTTGTCCGGAATCGAAAGCAGCGCGCGGAGGTCGGCCTCGGCTTCCTGGATGACGGTTTCGAACGGGGCCGAGCGATGGCTCACCTCGAGGATCGACATGCCGACGCCGGGTAGGGCGTAAAGATCGCGTTGCGCCTGCTTGAGGACGGATTCAGGGAGGACGCCGGGGCCGGCACTGAAGTTGAAGATGCGTTCGCTCATGATCGGAGTGGGGGTGGTAGGTGATGGAATGGGTTGGGACTTAGAACGGGTTGACCACGTTCGGCGGGGTGCCGGTGGCTTGGAACACTTCGACAATGCGGACCGTTTCGGCAGCGACCGCCTCCTGGGCCTGGTCGGTGGAGGCACCGATGTGATGGGTGCCGTGAACACCGGGAAGATTCACGATGGCATCCTCGAATGCGCCGGTCGCGCCGGAAGGTTCATTCGCGAAGACGTCGAGGCCGGCGCGCAGCCCCTTGGCCCTGATCGCGCTGGCGAGCGCGGCTTGGTCGACCACTTCGGCGCGCGATGTGTTGATGAAAAACGATCCGGGTTTCATGGCTGCGAACACCTCGGCATTGATGACGCCGCGCGTCTGGTCGTTGAGCGCCAGGTGAATGCTGAGCGTGTCGCAGTCGCGGGCAACCTCGAGGATCGACGCGCGGTGACCGATGCCCAGGGCGGCGGCTTTCTCCGGCGTCAGGCTGCGGCTCCAGCCGATCACCTTCATGCCGAATGCCTTGGCGCGCGCCGCGGTTTCCTGGCCGATCTGTCCGAGTCCGACGAGGCCCAGCGTGGTGCCGTACACCCCTTTCGCCCTGCCGTATTCCTTTTTATTCCAGACTCCCATGCGGAGGTCGGCGACGTTGTCGGCGATGCGACGATCAAGGCTCAGCAGCAGTCCCATCGCGAGTTCCGCCACGGCGACCGAATTCATTCCGGGACAATTCGCCACGAAGATCTTCCGCGCGGCGGCGGCCTTGACATCGATGGTGTTGTAGCCGGCACCTGCACGGATGATCAGCCGCAGCTTCGAGCCATCCAGCATCGGCTCGGTCACCTTGGTCGAGCGGACGACGAGCACTACGGCTCCGGTTTCCCCCGATCGCCGCGGCAAGGCTGTCGTCCTTGAGGTCGGGTTCGTGCACGATGTCGCAGCCGAGACCCTTGAGTCCGTTCACGCCGCTGGTTTCGAATTTGTCTGCAATCAATACTTTCATGTCGTGGGGGGGGTGGGGGATGAACCGTTCAGATCAGGTGGCTCAGCAGGCCGTCGCGCAATTTCGGTTCGAACCACGTCGACTTGGGCGGCATGATCTCACCGGCGTCGGAGATCTGCATGAGTTCGTCGACCGTCACCGGATGCATCGAGAACGCGACGGCGGCGGATCCCTGGTTGACGAGTTTTTCCAACTCGCCGGTGCCGCGGATGCCGCCGACGAAATCAATGCGCTTGTCGGTGCGCGGGTCCTCGATGCCGAGGACGGGTGAGAGCAGGAAGTCCTGAAGCACGCTCACGTCAAGCCGGTCGATGACGCGCGGCCGCGAGTGTGGGTCGATGCGGGGCGTGAGCCGGTGCCAGACGCCGGCGAGATACATCGAGATTTCGCCGCGATCGGAGGGTGACGGCGTGCCGGGCGCGATGTCGAACGCCGAGCTGACGCGTTCCAGGAATGCCTCAAGGGAAAGCCCGGCAAGATCCTTGACGACGCGGTGGTAAGGATAGATCGCGAGTTGGTCGGCGGGAAAGACAACGCATTGGAAGAACGCGTATTCCTCGTCGCCCGTGTGCGACGCGTTTGCCGCCCGCAGTTCCTCGCAGGCGCGGCTCGCGCTTTTGCCGCGGTGGTGGCCGTCTGCGATGTAGAGCGCCGGCACCTTGGCGAAAGCCTCGATCATCGTGGTGTTGGCTGTCGCGGGAAGTTTCCAAACGGTGTGGACGATGCCGTCCGGCGCGGTGAAGTCGAAGAGCGGCTCTTGGTCCGCGAGTTCCGCCACCAGTGAGTCGATCACCGCGGTGCCGCGGTAGGTGAGGAAGACCGGGCCGGTCTGCGCGCGAAGTGTGGTGATGTGGCGGGTGCGGTCGTCTTCCTTGTCCTTGCGCGTGCGCTCGTGCTTGCGGATGGTGTCATTGTCGTACTCCTCGACCGAACAACAAGTGACGAGGCCGGTCTGGGTGCGCTCGCCCATCCGCAGGCGGTACAGGTAGAGCGCGGGTTCCTCTTCGACAATTAGCGGCGCCTGGTCGCGGAGGGATTCGAAGTTGGATTTGGCACGGGCATACACTTCGTCGGAGTAGATGTCGGTGCCGTCGGGCAGCTCGAGCTCCGGGCGCGAGACGCGGAGGAAACTAAGCGGGTTGCCTTCGGCGAGCGCGCGGGCCTCAGCGGTGTTGACCACGTCGTAAGGCACGCTGGCGACGATGGCGGCGGACTCGGGAAGCGGGCGGAGGGCGCGGAACGGTCGGATGGTGGCCACGGCCGTATCTTTCGGGGCGTGACGGTCATTTCCAGAAAATATTCCGATGATTTTGACGGGACCGCGGGAATGGCCGCGGTGCATTCCCTCCACCGGATTGGTTGTTCTGTAGCCGGACGGTTTCCGGGGCCTCCGTGTTTCAGAACAGCAGCCACGAAAGCACGCTGAGGAGGATGACGAACCCGAGGTTCACCCAGACGCCGGCCGACATCATGCGCCGCTGGGTGACGTGGCCGGAGGCGAAGACCATCGCATTGGGCGGCGTGCCGATGGGCATCATGAACCCGCAACTGGCCGCCAGCGCGACGGGCAGGATCAGCCGGGCCGGATCGGCACCAGTCTCCTGCGCCGTGGCGGCGAAGATCGGAACCAGCAGCGCGGCCACCGTGGTGTTGCTCATCAGTTCGGTGAGGAAAATGACGAAGGTGATCACGGCAAGCAGCATCAGGAAGAGCGGCCAGCCCTGCGTGAGCGAGGTGATGCAACGGGCGAGGAACAGACTGGTTCCGGTCTCTTTGAGAAGCACGCTCAATGCGATGCCGCCGCCAAACAGGATCAACACGCCCCATTCGGTGGTGTGCTGAACGTCGTCCCAGGCGACGCAGCGTGTCAGCAGCAGTGCAATGCAGGCGGTGATGCCGACGAGGGTGTCGAACGATTGGGTCACGCCGACCAGAGGTCCGATCCAACCACCGAGGAGCCAGCAGACTGCGGTGGCCAAGAAAATCGCGATCGTGAGCGTGCGTTGCGGATGGTGCTCGCCTCCCTTTGTGGAAGGGGCGTGGATCCGGATTTCAGAAGGACGGACGACGGCGATCAGGATCAGGATCATCAGCGGCATGCCGAAGATCACCACCGGCAGACCGAAGCGCATCCACGCGGTGAACGACAGGCCGAGTTCCTTCGCGGCGATCACGTTCGGCGCGCTGCCGATGATCATGCCCAACCCGCCGATGCTCGCGGCGTAGGCGAGTCCGAGCACGAGGAACTGCCTGCGGGGTGCATCGTGGTCGTCGTCGGCGTGGTGGCGCAGGATACCCATCGCCATCGGCAGCATCATCGCGGTGGTGGCGGTGTTGTTCATCCACATCGAGATGAACGCGGTGGCGACGAAGAGGCAGACGGAGGTGCGGATGAACGAGCCGCCCCCCAGTCGGACCAGCGCGAGGGCAAGTGTGTGGTCGACCCCTTGGCGCGACATCGCCGCCGCGACGACGAAGCCGCCGAAAAAGAGGAAGATGAGCGGATCGGCAAAGGAAGCGAACGCGTCCCTCGGCGATTGGATGCCGCCGAGGATCGCCAGCAGCGGTACGAGCAGCGAGGTGGCGGCGAGCGGCATCGCCTCGGTGACCCAAAGAAAAGCGACGCAGGCAAAGATGCCCAGCCCGAGAGCGAGCGCGTCTGGGTCCAGACCTGCAGCGGCAGGCAGGAGGCCGATGGGCAGCACCCAGCGAAACAGGGCGAACAGCAGCAGCGCCGAGGCGGCGAGAACAATCCGCTTCGATTTCGTCCGACCGATTTCCGGCACGGGGTCGGCTCGGCGCTCCAAATCGCTCATGTTGGCCAGACTAGCCTGCGGATTTCCGGAGCGACAACCCGGATTCACAGCGGAACCACGGGGTGCTACACCAAAAGAGCCGAGCATTGTGTGACCGTTAAAATAAAGGGACAGTCCTTTTATCAGTATTGGCCTCTGGAGATCGATGGAGCGGCATTTGCAGGGTACGCAGTGCATTGATGGCTCTGATAAAGGGACAGTCCTTTTATCATACTTTAATCAAATAGCGTGGATCAGCCCGGCTTGACCCGATTTGCCCGGCTTGGTTGCCTCAATCACCCGGAATACTCCTCTGGGCTCCCATCAATGCCCGACATGTCGCCTCCGTCCGCTCCTCTCCAGCCTCCGGCTCCAGACCAGTCCTCACGGCCGCATCGCTTCTGAGCGTTCCCGCAGCCGTATCTTAGGCTGATTTTCCCCGCCTCCGGCATTTCCTCGCTCCGATCAGGCGGGACTGCCTTCAGCCCGCCATGGCCCCCTCAGGTGATCCCTTTCTTGAGGTCGCGCAGGCTCCACAGACTTTGCGCCATCGGAGCCGCGCCGCCCTTGAGCGTCCGCGCGCCGGACCGCCTGCGCGGCCCAAATCGCCAGCGTCCCGCCGCAAACGCCTCGTCCACAAAACTGCGGCTGCCAATGACCGCACCATCCGTGAAGTA
>VHCM01000086.1 GCA_016871685.1 Verrucomicrobiota bacterium | reverse complement strand
ATCCAGCGCGGACATCACCGCCTCGCGCCCCGCGGCATCCATCCGCGTCGGCGGCAGCGCGACCCCTTCGTTGCCGGCGTAAACGACGATCGAGACCCGGTCGCGCTCATCGAGTTGGCCCGCCAGCTTGCGCATCGAATGCTGCACCAAGGGCAGCTTGTTGGGATCCATCATCGAACCCGAGACATCGAGAAGGAACACCAGGTTGGATTCGGGGCGCTTCGAGGTGTCGATCTCCTTGCCCTTGATCGCGATCCGCACCAGATGGTTTCCGGGAGCCCACGGACATTCCGCGACGTCAGCCCCCACGGCAAACGGCGCGTCGCCCGCAGGCCCCCGATAATCGTACGAAAACGCGTTGATGCACTCCTCGATCCTCACCGCATCGCGCGGCACGAACTCCCCTGCGCGCAGCATGCCGCGGATGTGGGTGTACGATGCGTGATCAACGTCGATGGAGAAGGTCGAGACGGGGGCGAGCATGGCTTGCTTCCAGGATTGGTCGGCATGCTGCGCGTAGCGGTTGCCCGGGGTGAGTTCAATGCCCGGGTTGAGTTCAATGAATGCTAGAGCGCCCGATACGGATGAAGTTCTGGCACCAAAAGGGGAAAAATCGGATGCAATTTCTAACCCGTCGTGGAGACCATCATAATCAACATCAGGCATTCCACCTGCCCCATATAGTTCCGGCATTGACTTTTCCTGATCCGACGATGTCAGTTCACGCTGATTTTTGCGGATGGGACTCCCCAGCAACGCATCGATGCTATTTCGACCGAAGCTGTTTCGATGAAGCGGCGCTTCACGCTCATTCCTCTGAACCTCGCTCAACCAGGTCGCAACCGTGATCATTCCGATCAGCAACGCCGCGGCACTCGAGACGATGAGTTGGAAACCGCGATTGCGACGCTGCCTGTCGGCCGCATCCAGTTGCTGCTGCAATTCCTTCACAAACTCCGAATCGCCGTCGAACAACGGCTCGCGCAGGAGTTCATCGATCAGGCGCTCTTGAATGGATGGTGTGGATTCCGGGTTCATGGGATTCATTGGGCAAGGGGTTCGGGAGTTTGTTCGAGGCAGTCGCGCAGGGCGCTGCGCGCGCGTTCCAGGCGTTTGCGCAAGGTTGCCGCGGCGATGCCGAGCGCATCCGCGGCATGATGACCGGCGTCGTCGCTGCCGTAGTAGGCGTCGACCGTGCTGGCGAGGGCTTCGGGCAGTTTGCCGCGACAGTCGGCGAGCTTTTCAAGCAAGACCGACTGACCCTCCTCGCCGCACCAATTGCGGATCGAGGATTCGAGTGACTCGAGTTCCGCCTCGTCGAGCGAGACTTCGCGGCTGTGGCGGCGAGCCTGTTCCCGCCATTTGTTGCGGACGATTCCCCTGAGCCAGGCACCGAAGTCGCGGCTCACGTCGAAGCGGCCGATGGCCTGCCAAGCGGCGATGAACGCATCCTGCACGATTTCCTTCGCCTGCTGCGGATTTCCCGTGGTGAGCACCCGGGCGTAGGCCAGAAGCGGTCGGTGATGCTCGTCAATCAATCGCGAAAAACAGGCTCGGTTCATGAGGGATCGGGGGGCTGTCGGGAGGGGCGAGTTCATGGCTCTCACCCTTCATTGCCGAAAACCCTGCCGATTGTGACATTCGTGGGTAGAAAATTCACACACCGCAGGTTGTCATGATTCGAAAAGGTATCATTTCGGATTTTTTGCGAGATGAACCATCATCGTGTCTGTGTCTGTCTGATTCGCATCGCATTCCAGATGCCGCCCCGCGGGACGCGGGGCGGGGCCGGCAGGATGCCGACGCTCCCCGGCTCCGCGCGGAATCTTCACGACGCGCGGCTGCCGCGCTTTCGGCGAGTGGGCGGCAGCGCATTGAAAGGAAAGGCAGGGCTGGTCGCCATCGACCGGCCGACTCCCGCGGCGCAGCCGCCAGCTGCGACGATGTCGGACGCGCAAGGCTGCTCATCCATACCCTGCCCCGGATGCCCCCGCTTCCGCCATTGCCAGCGCTGATCTGGATGGTCAAAATCCCGATCGTGAACATCACCAAAGCCGTCATCACCGCCGCCGGAGCGCATCAGCGCAGCCTGCCGCTGCAGACCTTGATCGACACCCGCGGCGTGGCGAGGTCGGCGCTGGCGATTCTCGCCGGCGAGATTCTCGATGCCGGCGTTTCGGAAATCGCGGTGATCGTCTGCCCCGGCGACGAGGCGGCCTATGCCGACGCGGCCGGCGAGCTGGCGCGCCAGATGCAGTTCATTCCGCAGCACGAACCGCTCGGCTATGGTCATGCCGTGCACTGTGCGGCGGCCTTCACCGGCCGCGATCCATTTCTGCTCACCGTGGGCGACCACCTATACACCAGCCGTGGTGAGGCCTCATGCGTCGCCCAGTTGCTGGCCACCGCGCGTGCCGCGAAATGTCCGGTCTCCGCGGTGCAATCGACGCATGAGAGCAAGCTGCCATTCTACGGCTGCGTCGGCGGTCGGCGCGTCCAAGGTGCGGAACGCTTGTACGAGATCGAGACGGTGATCGAGAAGCCGACCCCCACCGAGGCCGAGCAGAAGTTGGTGGTCCCGGGTCTGCGCGCAGGACACTATCTTTGTTTCTTCGGCATGCACGTGCTCACGGCCGACGTCATGGACAAGCTCGGCAGTCAGTTGGCCGACGAAGGACGCGCGGATTTGTCGCGGGCGCTGGCAGGGACCGCTGGCCATGAACGCTACCTCGCCCATGAATTGCTGGGACGCCGACACGACATCGACCTGCACTACGGCCTGCTGGCGACGCAACTCGCGCTGGGGCTGGCCGGCAACGACCGGGACGAGGTGCTCACCCTGATCACCGAAGCCTTGGTGCAGTCGCACGCGTGAAGTAAAGTTCCACAAAATCGGCGAACGGAGGCCGGATTTTCCTTGCGCGATGCCACATCCTCCGCCAGAATTCTTTCAGCGCCGCAGGGCGTTTGGTTCCAACCGCGGGATGGAGCAGCCAGGTAGCTCGTCAGGCTCATAACCTGAAGGTCGCAGGTTCAAATCCTGCTCCCGCAACCACTTCGTTTCTATTCTGGCTCCCACGGGCTGCTTTCCGGCCCGTTTTGGTACCCGCTGCCGCATCCTTGTCGGCCTGTGTCAGACTTGTCACCCACAACTCCTGACTTGCAGAACCCGGGGATTTTCCACTCAACTCGGGATGAATGTGTGTACCCAGATTTGACCGGCGCTGCACCCCATTGTCTTCACCGACCCTCAGCCCGATGAAACCCAATCCAATCCAAGTCAACTCGAGGTGCCTGGTCTTTCGCTTGCTTCCCACCCTGTGCGTTGCAGTCACCGCAGTGGTTGCCGGACCAACACCCGAAATGCTGGCGGAAGGGCCGTACGCGTTTCGTCCGGCGACACACAACAGCGCAGGCCAGGCAACTCGCTGGCAGGCCCACCATGCCGCGGGTGATGTCCACATGATCGTCGGCGACGATCTCTCCGTCTTCTCGCACAACGGCACGGCGCTGGCACTGGAAGTGGCAGGAGTGCGTCGGGAAGGGCAGCCCATGCTGACCAGCGGCGCGGTCACCGGTCACAGGATTGAAAAAGACCATGCCTACATCCGGCGGGAGCTGATCGACGAATGGATCGACAACAAGCCCGGGGGCATCAAGCAGTCGTTCCTGATCCGGGAGCGGTCGCCCGGCGATGGTCCCTTGGATCTGCTGGTCCGCGTCGGCGGGCATCTCTCAATCAGCCGCGTGGAAGCCACCGAGGTGATCTTCGAAGACGGGGCGGGGCACGAAGTCCGCTACGACAACCTTGCGGTGTTCGATGCCGCAGGGAGGAAACTCGCCGCCTCGTTCCGACATGCGGGATCCGACGCTTTTGCGATGCGCATCGACGATCACGATGCCGTGTATCCCGTGTGCGTGGATCCGCTGTTGCGATTCACCAAGACCAAGTCGAGCTCCGGATCCAAGGGCCTCGGCGGGGATTCGATCTCACTGGACAGCGGCCACACGGGCACCACCGTGTTGATTGACCGCGACATCTGTCTTGTCGGGGTACCGACCTATGACCTCAAGCCGACTGATGGCGACATCGCCGACAAGTGGGTGGGTTTTGCGGCAACGGCGGGCTTGCAACTCGGCGGAACAGCGGTGGCGGACGGAGAATTGGATGATGGCGAGAGCAATCCGAGGAACAAGGGCAGAACCTCGACTAAAATCGACAGAAAGCTGATGGCACAAATGCTCCGGCTTTCGCTCGAGGGGCTCGGCATCATCGATACCACCGTCTATGACATCGGCGCTGTGTTTGTTTACCGCCTGCATGACGGCAGCTGGCAACTCGTGGACATGGTGAACGATTTCGGCGATTCCGTGAGTGCTGACAATTTCGCCTATCAATACGCCGACCATGCCGGCGCGCGCTTCGGCGAATCACTGGCGATGGGCGACACCCACTTCATTGTCGGAGCGCCCGGCTATCAACATCTCGAGTGGTACTACACGGCACCGTTTATCGACCCTTCCTGGGTCTTCGTCTCCGGGCCGCACCGGGCGGGAGCCGTGCATTTCTTCCGGCGTCCGCCGCCGAGTGGCTATGACCCCTTGTGGATGCCGGATCATTTCCGGGCTGTCAGCTCCGACCTGCCCGAGCACAACCAGACCGGCTGGGTGTGGACTCCGAACCGCCGCGTGTATTCGCGGATGGGGCAGAAGGTGGCCATCGAAGGCGACCGTGCCGTTGTTGTCTCCGGGCCGGCGTTCGATCCCGACTACACGCTGACCCGGTACGACATGCCCTCCCCGGCCAAGCTTCATTTTTTCCGCCTGGAGGGCAGCGGCCTTCAGCGCAGGTGGAAGAAGCGGGGGGACTTCAGCACATTCGCTGATTTTGCCGTCGGAACAAATTTCAACTATGCCAAAGGAATCTCCAATGAATACATACCACAACAGGATTTGGCCGGGATTCACATCCACGGTGACAAATTGTTCTATGTCGCACAAACTTATCTTGATCTCGTGATCGGGAGATATCGAGCCCCGGGTAATGATCTGTGGGCGGAGCCTTCGACTTGGCAGGGACAACAAATTCCTGAGAGGCAGGATATCAAGCTCTTCAAGTGGATGAACCATCTGGGAGCTGCACCAACCACGGGAAATAGCGGGCTAGGACGCTTTCAGATCGTCGCTGGAGGCGAAGGTGACATGGTCTGGGCAGGCGTTCCGGAACTCAACCGTGTGGTGGTGGTCAGCCGCATCAGCGAGATGGCCGCAGGAACACTCGACCCGAATTCATCGTTTGCGCACACAATCACGGCCGCCCCCGGCGAATCCGAATTCGGCCGCTATGTCGTCAAAAGCGGCAACAACCTGATCATTGAGTACACGAAAAACGGGCGCAGTTGGATCACCATCTGCAAACCCTCGGCAAACGGATCGTGGACACGCATGTTGAGTCAGGCGCTGGATGCCGACCTCGCGCTTCAGCGAGCGACCGCCGACCGTAGCTCGACGAATGTGGAGATTTCCGAATTGGTCGACGGCATCACCACCCATGGCGGTTGGGCGGCATTCAGCAGTGGGACATTGCCATCGACCGCAGTGGTCGAGGCTCGCGACACCATCACCGCCACGACATCGACTGAGTTCACCTTTGAGTTGTCGCATCCGCTGGGTGGTCAGAAGGCGCTGGGTAGGTTTCGCATTTCGGCAACCACTGACGAGCGGGCCAACTTTGCCGACGGGTTGTCGTCGGGGGGAGATGTCACGGCGAACTGGACGATCATGCAGATGGTCTCGGCCACTGGCAGTCCCGGTGAAACGTTTCAAGTTCTTGGAGACGGTTCCATCCTTGCCGGGGGCACCATGCCCTCTTCCACGGTTTACACCATCAGGGCGCGCGGAATCAGCGGCAACGTCACCGGCTTCCGCCTGGAGGCCCTCGAAGATCCGTCTCTGCCCGACAACGGCCCTGGCCGGGGAACTGGCGGAGATTGGCAATTGGCGGAGTTCGCAGTGAGCCTCGGCGGGGAGAAAAGGCCAGTCGCAATGGCCGCCGATGCGAACAATGTCGTCATCCAATATCCCGAGAGCGCTCATGTGAAAGCCGAGCTCGCACTTCTTCCTCTCGACCGGCAGATCGGCGGCGTGCTGCGGTCGCCCGATGGTACCCCGTTGTCCGGCATTGAAGTCCAACTGGAAAATGTCGCCTACGAAAGCGAGTTGCTGACCCTCAACAACGGTGACACCAACGCCAACCTCTATGACACTAGCGGCAGGATTCTGAACCAACAGTTGGGAGCCAGCATGGGATTCTTCGTGCCGGACAGCCTCGATTTTTCGCGGGCGGAATTGCTGCTGGATCTCGAAGGCGTGCCACAGGGGCAAAGCGGTGCGGAGTTGGTGATTTTTCCGCAACTGCCCTATCAATCCTGGAGTTGGTATCAATCGGGATCCAGCGACCTCGCGACCGTCAATTCGCATCCCGGCATCGGCCGCGGCGTTCTGCAAATCGTCAACGGAATGAATGAGGTGACCTTGTTTGATGACATGGCGAACTTCCTCTTCTTCCATCAGATCGATTCTGCCGGATACTGGGAACTGCGGATCATGCCCAAAGGCACACCGGCGGATCGTGGATGGAATCCCACCGTCCGCAGTGCGCGCTTGAGGCTCTCGGGCGTGCTCACGCCCAAGGTGCTGCGAACGGACTCGGCAGGCCACTTTCATTTCGGCGGCCTCACCGCCGGACAATACCTTCTGCGCGTCAACGATAGCCGCTGGCAAGGTGCTTCCGAAGTCCTCGACCTCAGCCGCGATGCGGTGCTCGCCGACCAAACACTGACGGCTTCAGGTCAGATCCCGTTGCGATGCTTCGTTCGCACTGACCAAGGCCAGCCAATCGCGGGAGCCACCCTGCGAGCTGGCACCATACAGGCCGTCACCGGTGCTGATGGAAGTGCAACGCTTCGAGGGCTATCGTTGGGCAATTACACAGTAACAGTCGATCCGCCATATCGCGCAGCCGCCGGTGCGGCACTTACGCAAGCGGTCAACATTCAGAACTCATCGCCATCAGACCTCTACTTCACCGCCCAGCCGCAACAGAACGAGGCACGCTTCCGCTTGGTCAACTCCGCCGGGATCGGGCTCGGAGGGATTCAGGTCTGCGTCACCGGCCCCTTCGGCTTCTCGCGCGATTTCACATCCGATGCAAGCGGCTGGATCCTTTTCGATCGCAGAACGAGCGGCGGATCCGCAGGGCTTTACGATGGAGATTACCAGCTCGCGCCGATCGGTTCGGGCCTGGCATGGCGCAGCGGCAACGTGACGTTGCGGTTGCCTCAAGCAAGCGGCGCAAGCTGGCCGACACTTTCCACCTACGGATCACTGGCACAAGTTCGCGTCAGCCATGCAGGACAACCCCTATCGGGACAGCGCATGCTCGCTCTGCGCGTCGACCGGGCATCGGTGCTGGTTACCCGAAACTTTGACAACGAGTGGTATCATCCATCCATCACGAGCTACTCGGATGTGAATGAGGTGATGATTGGTAGGTTCCCGGGGACGCAGGAAAGCCCGCTCTCGGAAATCGGATCGATTTGGTTTCAGTATCTGGCTGCGGATGAAAACCCATCGAAGGCGTTTACGCTCAAAAATACGACTGGCATCGCTCTTCTTGATTCATCGATGCGCAGGCATCAGTTCTCGCAATCAGATGTTACATCTTCTTATTGGAGTCGGGTCTATAATTCACCTGCAAGTGACAATAAGCCAGGGTGGCGTGCAGAATTTCATGGCTGGCAGGGACGTGTTGGCGTTTGGCCCTGCGAAATTGTCCGCAGCTACGATGGCTGGCTGGTCAACCAGCCCGTCGCACCCGCCGTTGCAAGGGGTTACAGCGTGCGCGTGGTCAACGAACTGCAGCGCTCAGAAGCCGTGACGGACGCTATGGGGCTTGCTTCGTTCCATGACCTTGCAGCCGGCACATATCTGTTTGTCCCGGCAGCGGCAGGTGATCCTCATGAATACCAGATCAGCCGCCCGCTCGACTGGAGCTATGATCGGCCCTATCGAACGATTGCGAGCAATGAATCGTATTTGTACGATCTAAGCCTGAGGCGCATGAACCGGATCTCGGGCTCGGTGCGCGCCGCCGGCCAACCGGTAGGGGCTGCCACACTACGTCTGGTTGGTGGAGCAGGCACTCCAATCGCGACGACACTCTCCGATCAGGAGGGAAACTATGAGTTCAAGGGCATTCCAAGCGGACGCCCCGCTTCACTGACCCTGATCATGGCAAACTACGGTGCCAACGGAGTCATCCGTGATGTGCGTGAACTCCTGGAAGCAAGAATCGCCAATGGGGTGTTGGAGGTGCCCGTGCTCAATGCC
>VHCM01000085.1 GCA_016871685.1 Verrucomicrobiota bacterium | reverse complement strand
GAAACGCGACATGCCGGGATTGTTCTCGAGCGCATCGTCGAAGATGCGCAGCGCCTCTTCCGGCTGATTCCGCGCCAGCGCGACATAACCCATGCCCACCGGTCCGGCATCGGAGAACATCGATTCGCGGAAGCGGTCGCTGAGCCGTTTAAACATCGACTCGGCACCTTCGAGATCGCCGCTCTTGAGCAGGATGTCGCCCGCCACACTGAGCAAGGCCGGACTCAGCCCGGACGGATCGCGGGCATTGGTCGTGGCAATGCCCTTGAGATAAAGCTCCGAGCGATCGTTGCGGCGCACCAACTCGGCCAGCCGCGCCCTCGCGTAATAAATCCGCGCCGAGGTGGTCGCGTTTTCCTGACCACTGACAATCTTGCCGAGCACGTCCTGAAGCTGTTGGTCGATCGCTTCGAGATCGATGTCCTTCGGCTTCTTGCGCGGGACGAGCGTCTTGACGAGTTCGTCGATGAGGAACTCGACCTGCTCGCTGGCGGGATCGGCGATGCGCGGCTTCATCGAGTCGGCCAGCATCGCCGCCGCCTCATCGGCCCTGCCGTCACGGGCCTTCATCTTGGCCACCCACGAGGCGGACATCAGCGCCAGCGGGCTGTTGGGCTTGCGCTTGAGAAAGTCGCCGTGAAGCGCCGCGACACCGGCCCAGTCCTTGCGCCCCTGCAGGATCGCCGTGGCGGAGTCGAGTCCGTACTGGATCACGTCGTCGGGGCTCTCCGACCACACGGCGCGGCTGTAGGCGTCGAGCGCCTCGTCCTCGCGACCTTCGCGCTTGTAGGTGTCGGCCAGCAGGCAGAGCAACGATCCGTTTGATTCGTCGTGGGGATTCTTTTCGACGAACTGGTTGACCTCGCGAATGATTTTTTCCGACTGGTTCTTTTGCTTGTCGTTGAAGTCGATGAACGACAGCCGGTAGCGCATGTCACCGGCGTAGCGGCCGTCGGGGAAACGCTCGAGGTAGCGCCCGCACCACTCGAGTGTCTCCTTGTACTTGTTGCTGAGGAAATTCGACATCGCCACGTAGTACATGGCGTTTTCGGAGAGCGAGCCGCCGGGGAAATCCTTGAGTACGCGGGAGAACATCGGCAGCGCCTCGGCGAAGTTGCCGTCCTGGAAATAGGCAAGGCCTTGGAAGAACACGTAGCGCTCGACATTCTCGGACGTCGGGAATCTCGATTCGAGATCGCGGTAAAACGCGCCAACCCCACGCCAGTCGCCGCTTTGCACCAGCAATTCGCCGGCCAGCGAGGCGACCTGTTCCACATTCGCCGACTGCGGGTAGCGGCGCAGGAACACGTCACAGCGCTCGCGGATGCGCGCGACGTCGTTGAGGCGGTTGAGGATGACGATTTCCGCATACGACGCCGCTTCGGCATCGGCCGCGTCGGCGTACTTCGTGCGCAGCGCGCGGAAACACACCAGCGCTTCCTCGTGACGATCGAGGTAAAACAAACAACGCCCCCGGCGCATCAGCAGCGCCGCATCCAGATCCTTCTTCTCCTCGATCGCCTTGAACGCTTTCTCCGACTGCTCGATCGCCGGTTTCAGCGCCGCCGCCAGCTCCTGCATGCGCGCACGCTGGTTCATCGGCAGTTTTTCCTCGGCCTTGATGCGGGCCTCGATCGCGGTCAGCCGCTTGCGCTGCTCTTCGAGTGCCGACGCCTGCGTCTCGACGATGAAGCTCCGCGGGGGCACCGACCGGTAAATCGCGAGCGCCGGACCGTAGGCCTGCGAGGCAACCAGCTTGTCGCCGATCACCACGAGCTGGTTGGCGAACCAAGCGACCGAGTCGCGCACGCCGGGCTGGTTCGACACGCGGTCGAGATAGGCGAGCAGGTTGTCCATGTCGCCCGAGTCGGCGAGCAATCCGATGACCTCCACCGCCGCACCGGTCTGCTGCGGCGTGCGGACATCGGATCCCATCAGGAACCGGAACACACTCTTCGCCTCGTCGTGCCGTCGCTCCTCGGTGAGCACCTGCGCCAGCCAAAGCCCGGCTTCGGATCGGAATTTCGGATCCTCGGCGGCCACCCGCAGGGCCTTGATCGCGGCCTCCTTGTTCTGCGCTCCTTCCTGCTTCATCAACGCGCGGCCAAGACCGAGCTGGGAACGCGACGTGTACTCACCCTTGGGAAAGCGCTTGAGGCAGTCCTCAAAAGCCGCCTGCGCCTCGGGATGCTTCTCGAGCATCAGGTTGGCCAGGCCGAGATTGAAATACAGCAATTCGTAGGGAACCTCGGGGTAGTTTTTGCCATCGCCCAACAACTGCAGCAGCTCGCGGATGCTCGACAGCACCGTCTCGTAGTCTTTGTCGGCAAACGCCTTGTCCGCCTGGTCAAACAGGCGGTTGAGCGTCGCCGGGGAGACTACGTTTGGCGTGGCCGGGGCGGCGGGTGCGGATTCCTCCTTCTTCTCCTCGGTCGGAGCTGCCGGTTCCTGAGCCTGAAGGGAGCCCGCCCCGATGGCCGACAAAGCGAAGACGAGCGGCAGGCGGTGGGAACGTTGCGGAAACCACATGGCGACAGGGGTGAGGAAGAGAACAAGGGGCGCTTTCACGTGTCAAGGGGCAATGCGCGCTGCGCCGAAGACCATGCGGAAGGACCCGTCGCCAGGAACTCCCGATCGCGATCCACAGGATCCGCCAAGTCTGGCACGTGAATTGCTACCACCCGGGATGCACCCATCCGCACAACGATCATGAACTCATCGCCACTCCGGAGCCGTCTACCGTTCATCCTTTTCATGCACGTCTGCGCCGCTGTGTTTCTCTGGAGCACGCCCGCGTCGATTCAGGCGCAGGACTCCGCCCCTGCACCGACCCTTGAGGAGCGGGTGTCCGATCTCGAGGCGTACCTCAACAACGCGGCGCGTCCGGAAAAACCATCCGGTGCCGCCTCGCAGGTGGCCGGGCCGGGTCCGGGGACAAACGCCTGGCAGATGACGAGCACCGCGCTCGTGCTGTTCATGACGCTTCCCGGTCTCGCGCTGTTCTACGGGGGACTGGTTCGGCGCAAGAACGTGCTCTCTGTACTGGCGCAGTGTCTCGGCATCGCTTGTCTGGTGCCGCCGTTGTGGTGGCTTTGCGGGTACAGCCTGTCATTCGGGCCAGGCAACGCCTTCATCGGTGACCTGAGCCATCGGTTTCTCGACGGAGTGTCGCCCGGTGGCGTTGGCGCCGGCTACCACTGGATCTCCGACAGCATCTGGGCAATGTTCCAACTCACGTTCGCGATCATCACGCCGGCCCTCATCGTCGGCGCGGTCGCCGAGCGCATGAAGTTTGCCTCGATCCTCTTCTTCACCCTGCTCTGGATGTTCGCCGTCTACTTTCCGTTCGCCCACATGGTCTGGGCGGGCAGCGGTTTCATGTGCGGACCGCTCAATCCCGATGCAGGCATCCGCGCGATCGATTTTGCCGGCGGCACGGTGGTGCACATGACCTCGGGCTGGAGCGCGCTGGCGCTGTGCTTGATGCTCGGCAAGCGCGGCGGATACGGCAAGGAACCCATGCCGCCGCACAGCATGGTGCTCTGCATGGTCGGTACCGGCATGCTTTGGGTGGGATGGTACGGATTCAACGCGGGGTCCGCTCTCGGTGCCGACGCCATCGCGGCAAACGCATTCACCACCACCACGCTCGCCGCAGCAACCGCCGGACTGGCGTGGGCCGCGGCCGAATGGATCCTCAAAGGCAAGCCCAGCGTGCTGGGATTCTGCTCCGGCATCGTCGCGGGACTGGTGACAATCACCCCAGGGGCTGGATTCGTCACTGCTTCGTCCTCCATCGCCATCGGTGCGATCGGTGGCCTCTTGCCGTTCCTGGCTGTCACTTACCTCAAGCACAAACTCGGATACGATGACGCGCTCGACACCTTCGGCATCCACGGCGTGGGCGGCACGCTCGGCGCGTTGCTCACAGGTGTCTTCGCGGATGCCTCGGTCAATCCAGTGGTTGCCCCACTCAAAGACGGACTCGTGCTCGAACAACTGAAGGCGACGGGACTCACGATTGTCTGGAGCGTTGCAGCCACGCTGGTGATCGGACTGATCGTCAAAGCCGTCGTCGGTCTGAGACCTGATCCCGAAGCCGAAATCGGCGGACTGGATCTGGTCGAACACGGTGAGCGTGGCTATGAGCCATGATCGAAGATACCACATCCTGCTCGAAAACCGAACGTCCCCGTGTTGGGATGGTTTTACAAGGCGCGGATCGATCTCTTTCCGAAGGATAGGCATCCTTGCCTGTCTGAAGCGTGACAGATCAGGCGGAACCGCGGCAGCGCATTCTTGGGACGAACACTGTGAAGAACACGGGCGGGCCGCCCGTGCCCCCCCCTTTGTGCTCCGCGCGGCTCTTCCGAATCTCAAATCCCCAATTCCCAATCATCCATTCCTCTTTCTCCGCAGGCAGAGGCCGCCGAGGCCGAGGAAGGCGAGCAGCGCCGAGGCCGGCTCTGGGATCGCGCTGGCCGTCGTCCAGTTCAGCACGATGTCGCCACCGCTGTTGCTCACGCTGAAGCCCGATCCCGGACGCACCGTGTCGTAGGCCGAACCGCCCAACGCCGCACCAATGCTGCCCAGCGTGAAGTTGCCCGTGCTTGAACCCCCACCCGTGTAATCGATGATCGTCCAACTGCGGTTGCTGTCCCAGAACGAGTTGAACCACGTCACTGTCGATGGGTCATTGTTGCTCAAGGGCGAAGTGAACACCAGATTGAGCGTCGCGCCGCTGTCGATGGTCAGGTCGCCGCCAGTCACGTTGATCGCATCAAAGAGCACACCGCGGTCGCCGGTGGTTGAGGTATTGGCCGAGAGTTCCCATTCCAGACTCGAAGCCGAACTGTAGGTCAGTCCGCTGGTGAAGGTCTGCAGACCCGGCGAGGCACCGGGTGTGTGTTCGCCCGAAACCGTCGTCTCTCCTTCGATCGTGCCGGTACCCGCCAGTGTCGCACCGCTTTCCACGGTCACCGCGCCGCCCACTGCACCGTCCACCCGCAGCACTGCACCGGACTTCGCCTCAGCATTGCCCGCCACGCGTCCGCCGCTGGCAATGTCGAGAATCCCTTCGGTGGCGATCGCCTTGCCGGTGAAGCCGGTGTTGTTGCCCGTAATCGTCAGGCGTCCCGAGCCGCGCTTGTCGAGCTGACCGCTCCCGCTCAGCGCACCGCTGAGCGTGGTCGCGCCGCTGTCGATGGCCAATTCCGATTTGCGTGTCGAGTTGTTTCCCAGCGCAATCGCATTGGACAGGTTGAGGCTTTGTGCCAGCTTGAGCCGTGCGCCGTCGCCGGTGAACTGCAGTCCGCCCGTACCCAATGCCGAGGCGTTGGTGATTTCCACCTCGCCGGCATCCACCTTGAGCGTGCCGCTGAACTCGCTCGACGCGCCGCTGAGCACCAGCTTGCCGTCGCCTTCCTTGACGAGCTGGCCCGTGCCCTTAATGCCCGAACTCCAGTTCATCGTCTGCCCGGCGCTGGGGCGCGCCTTGACCGCGTCGCCGCCCGTGCCGCTACCCAGATTGACCGGCCGGTCCACTGTCAAATTGGTGTTTCCTTGCACCAACTGGATCGTCCCGCCCGTCCCTGGATCGAGATCGCCCGATTCGGGCACCGCGCCGGTGATGGCGATCGACCAGCGGTCGAGCCGTGCTTGGCCGCCCGCGACTTGGTCACCCACCAGCATCGTCCAGCGGTTGCTGGCGAGCAGCGAGCCGTCGAACTCGCTGGAGAAGCTGTAGCTCTGGCTGAGCGTGCTGGCGCTGCTGCCCCACGGATCCTGCTGGGTCACCCCAGGGCGGTTGAAGAGCACTCCCACGCGCTCGTCCTCGCTGGCCACCCCGTAGGTGAGGCTGGCCACCATGTCGCCCAGCCACATCGGGTTGTTCGCATTCGACGAGGAAAGCTGCAGGTTGACCTTCACGCTGGTGATCGAGGTGATGCCCACCACCGGCCAGACCACACTGCTGGCGTACTGTCCGCGGTCGGGGATGAGCTGGTTCACGTCGATGACGCGTTCGAGCAGCAGGTCGGCGCGGGCGCGCTCGGCCAGCGCGACTCCGGCGAGCAGGGCGGCGGCTTGCAGGATCCGGCGGCGCGTGCGGCCGGAATGGATGATGGGTTTGGCTGGGTGGATGGGATGCGCAGTGGAATCAAGGGTTGGCGACGTAGCGGGCACGGAAGAACATGCTGCTCCAGTTCGGGGTGCCGGCTTCGGTGATGGTCGCGGTGAATGAGCCCGTGGCACCGGTCGAATGATTGCCGAGGCTCGTCCAGTTCACCAGGTTGGTGCTGTATTCGATGGCCAGCGTCTGATTGGGGATGCCGATGAAGTTGTGGGTCACGCTGGTTTGGCCACCACCCTGGCTGGGCGTGCCCGCCTGAATGATCTGGAGCGAGAATGCGGGGGCATTGGCCTCGGTGGTCACCGTCACGGTGCCGGTCGCGGTCGTCGTGCCGTCGCTGACCGTGTAGGTGAAGGTCTCGGGCGAGGCTTCGGACGGAACGAAGAGCACAAAGGCACCGCTGATCGTGGCGGAGTTGCCAGTGCCTGCCGTTGCCGCGGTGATGCTCAGTCCTGTTGTCTGAACCGCTCCTTGCGCGTCGATGCGCTTGTCGTTGGCAAGCAGGGTCGTCAGCGCGATTTTCATCGCTGTGTTCGCAGCGGGCTTGGTCACGCTGTCATTGGCGGCGAGCGGTCCGCTGATGAAGTAGTTTTCGCTTTTTGATCCGAAGTAGCCGGGGTCGGCAGGAGTCGCTGTGACCGTGTAGTAACCGGGAGCCGAGGGCGCGGTTGAAGACGGACCGTAGCTCGTCGCGATGCTGTTGGCGATGCGGCCGCTGTAGCTGATGCTGAAGGTGCTCACTCCCGCGGCCGAGGCGGTGTAAGCATTACCATCGCGGGTGAGGGTGATGTCGTCCGCTCCGAGGGTCACTCCACTGATCGTCAGATTCGCACCGGTGAAGCTGATCGAGTAGTTGGCACCTGCGCTGAGTGTTCCTTGGGTAATCGCATAGTCACCGGTGGTTTCGCCGGCCTCGCGGGTGAGGCTGCCGCTGATCGTGTCGCTTCCCACCAAACCGCTGCTACTGTAGGTGAGCTCCGGATCGGCCTCGCCCGACATCTTGCTCTTGGCATCGGCGGTGATGGTGAGTGCCTTGGCGGAAACCGTGCTTGAAGCCAGCGAGAAGGTTTTGCTCGTTGCGTCCGAGGAGGTGAGGGTGACATTGCCCGAGTAGCTGCCTGCCGCGGCGTTGGCCTTGAGTCGGACGTAGACGGTGGTCGGCGCAATGTAGCCCGAGGAACCCACGGTGACACTGTTGCCATAGCCACTGTTTTCGGAAGTGGAGACCTCGAAGCCCGCCGGCGGTGTCACCGCGATGCCGTTGATGATATTTCCACCCGTGACCGAGATGCTCTGCGCCGAGGAGGCCGTGCCATAGGTGGTGCTCAAGGCCGAAGGGGTGCCGCTGACGGTGATCTGCGGCGTGTAGGTCGATCCGGTGATCCGCACCGTGTCCAGCGCAACCCAGCCCCAGCCGCCGTGGGCGGCATCGACGAAATCAAGCGTGTAGACCGCCGTCTGGTCGAGCCCGGCAAGCTGGGCGGTGGTGAAGGTGAGTTGCTGATATTCGTTGCCGTCGCTGGTTTTCTGCGCGGATAGGACGTAGCGACCAGTGGTGGCATTGCGCAGCGCGATGCCTTGGAAGCCGGGTTCGGAGGAATTCACCGGCAGAGCCGAGACGTCGGTGTTGGCCAGTGAGCTGTTGTGACCACCGCCTCCAACGTGGGCATACATGTCCCCCGTGCCGTTGAGCTTGAACGCAGGCGAGCGCAGGATCATGGTCGGGTGGGACGAGTCGTGGTAGTTCGAGCGGACGGCGTTGCTGGTGTTGTTGTGCGGAGAACCGTGACCGCCGTTGGTGAGCCAAGGATTGGTCACCGTGCCGAGATAGACTGCGGTCCAGCCCTGGAAGGTGTTGTCGTCGAAGTTGTAGTCGATGGGGAAATACCCCACCGTGACAATGACCGACCTGACGCGGCTGCCCACCGCATTGGTCGCAGTGAGCGTGTAGGTGGTGGTGTTGGCTGGAGTGACGCTCACCGATCCGCTGGCGGCGACGGCGCCCACACCATTGTTGATTTCAACCGTGTCGGCACCGGTGACGACCCAGCTGAGTTCGGTGGAGTCGCCGGGCTTGACGGTGGAGAGGGCGGCATTGAAGGAGGTGATGAGCGGCTTGCCAGAAGTGGGCTGATTGGGCTGAAACGCCTCGTTGGTACCGCTGATCGGATCGAGCGAGGTATAGGCCACATTGCTGCCCTTCTTGTATTTGGCGTACATGATGTCCTCACCACTGCCCTCATAGAATCCGATGGCGATCTTCACGAAGTTCATCGACAGGTTGACCGTGCCGGTCGCGCCGCTTGAGGCACCACCGCCGCCGCCGGAACTGACGATCTTCTCTCCGACGTCGGCGAAGTCACCGTCGGCATTGATGTCGAGGT
>VHCM01000084.1 GCA_016871685.1 Verrucomicrobiota bacterium | reverse complement strand
ATCATCGGCGTGGTGCGCAATCTCTACCTGGCCAAGCTGCTTGCCACGACGTTCAAGCCACCGACCGGCAACTATCAGTCGTTCGCCGGAGCGCTCAACCGCCTGCCCGAACAGGACCGTGCGTGGCTGCCGCAGAAAAAAGACGGCAGCGGCGTCAACGTGTACCCGATTTTCCTCTGCCTCGAGCAGGCGCTCCACTTCGATCTGGACGCGCTCCGCCAGGTCCTCGAGTCGACGCTCAAGGCCGACGAGACGCTGGTGACCACCGGGCTCGACCCGCGCGTCGTGCTCCACCGCCTGATCGTCGAGATCGCCTCCGCACGCCGCAAGCCCGCGAAAACAGGTTCCGCGAAATGAACCACCCTCCGCGCGGCACCGGTTCGCCGCGCTCAACCCATCGCATGCTCGAGCAACAGGCTCTGCACCGCACAGTAAAATTGCGAACGCAGGAACGGCGCACGCCGCGAGGGCGGCAGATCCTCGACATCCACGTCCTCGGAGGAGCCGAAGCGGTGAATCTCCTCGAGCGTGAGCCGGGCCTGGTTGAGCGCGCCGTACCAATGAAGCGCATCGGCGCGCCGGATCCACAGGAAACCCGCGACACCGGCCGCATCGAGCCGCGCGGATTTTAGAGCACGGCCGACGCGCGCCAGACCGGCTTCGAACGACCGCTCCAGTTCGGGCACGACGAATTCCAGCCAATCGTCGGCGACTTCGGGTCCGCCGACCGATGCGCCCAGCCGTTCGGCCAGCGTCCGGTCGCACGACACCGCGTCGTCGATGACGCCTCCGAGCAGCCGCCAGTCGGATTCGTCCTCGAACTCGATGCGGAGCCCGCCATCCAGCGTGGGCATGATCTTCACCGGCTTTTCTCCAGCGTGGTTTTCAACTGATGCGCCTGCAACTGGTGCGCGTGGAATTCCGCCCGCTCGCGCTGGCCGCTCCAGACCACCGACTTGCCCGCCTGGTGCACTTCCATCATCAGCGCCATCGCTTGTTGCTCGGGATAGCCGAGCACCTTCATGAGAACGAGGGTGACGTAGCCCATCAAATTCACCGGGTCGTCATGCACAACGACATTCCACGGCAGATCGATCGCGGTGGCGTCGCGGGTGGTGGTGATGGTTTCGGTCGCGGTCATGGCACGGAGTTGCGGTTCACAACGCGGCGGGTTCGGGCGCGTCGATCCATTTGCCGTGCTCACGGATCAGATCGATCAGGCGTCCGACGGCCTCGTCCTCGGGGAGGTTGAACTTCACGGCGGTCTTGCCGACATAGAGGTTGATCTTGCCCGGCGCGCCGCCGACGTAGCCGAAGTCGGCGTCGGCCATTTCGCCCGGGCCATTGACGATGCAGCCCATCACCGCGATGCGGACACCCTTGAGATGACCGGTGGCCTCGCGGATGCGCCGCGTGGTCGTCTGCAGGTTGAACAAGGTGCGGCCGCAGCTCGGGCAGGCGACGTAGTCGGTTTTGAAAATGCGCGCGCCTGCGGCCTGTAGGACGTTGTAGGCGAGCCGCAGCGACTGACCCGGCGCGGTCTCGCCGCGCACCAGCACGGCATCGCCGATGCCATCGCAGAGCAGCGAGCCGAGGTTCCGCGCGGCCGCCAGCAAGTGGTGCTGAAAGTCCCGCTCTTCCCGTGGCGCATCGAGCGTGTCCTTCAGCAGGATCGGGTGGCGCGCCTCGACCTTCGCGGCGAGCATGCGGAACGCCGGAATCACGTTCATGCCGATGTCGTCGGTCACGGTCACCAGACAGGTCTCGCCGCGCGCGTTGAGTGCGGCGACCGCCGCCTCATCCCGCGGATCGATCCCGACCACGCCGGATTTTTCAAGGATGACCTCCGGCTGGTAATCCCCCATCGAAGCAATCTTGTGCGCGAGTGCGTTCCAGCGGTCCTGTGTGGTGAAGACCCGCACCGTGTTCTCCGCGCCCAGCCGGTGGCCCGTGATCTCGAGCGGTGAGCTGCGACGCCTCTCGTAGGAAAACGGATCGAACGAAGGCGTGGACGAGGCCACCGCGGCAGCGACGCCGCTGCGCGATCCGCCGCCATCACCAGCATCGGCGCGGCAGATGTCCACCAGTACCCGCGCAACCGGAATCTCGTGGATGGAATCCTCGGTGAGCGAGACGCGGATCGTGTCGCCGATGCCGTCGGCGAGCAGCGAGCCGATGCCGATCGCGCTCTTGATGCGGCCGTCCTCACCGTCACCCGCCTCGGTGACGCCCAAGTGGATCGGGTAGTTCCAGTCCGGACCTTCTTGGTCGAGCCGCGCCACCAGCAGCCGGTAGGCCTGGATCATCACCTTCGGATTGCTCGACTTCATCGAGAAGACGAACTGGTGATAATCGTGCTCACGGGCGATCCGCGCGAATTCCAACGCACTCTCGACCATGCCGAGCGGCGTGTCGCCGTACCGGTTCATGATCCGGTCGGAAAGCGACCCGTGGTTGGTGCCGATGCGCATTGCCCGGCCGAGTTCCCTGCAGCGCACGACGAGCGGCGCAAACGTCTCGCGGATGCGATTCAGTTCCTCCGCATACTGCGCGTCGCTGTACTCGCGGATCTCGAACTTCTTCTTGTCGGCGTAGTTCCCGGGGTTGACGCGCACCTTCTCCACCCACTTGACCGCTTCCATCGCGGCGTCCGGTTTGAAGTGGATGTCGGCCACCAGCGGCACCAGGCAACCAGCCGACCGCACGCCGCTGATGATGTGCTCGAGATTCGCGGCAACGGATTTCGTCTGCGCGGTGACGCGCACGATATCGCATCCGGCGTCGGCGAGCGCGAGCACCTCCGCCACGCAGGCCGCGGTGTCGCGGGTGTCCGAGGTGATCATCGACTGGACGCGCACGGGATGATCTCCGCCGATCCCGACGCCGCCGACGAGCACCTCACGGGTCCGCCGCCGCGCCGCCGGACGAACGGAGCCGGTGAACCATCCTGCCAAGTGGTGCATGCGGGACGTATAGACGGAAACCCGCGGTCCGGCAACCCGCGGTCTCGGCTCCGGGCCCGTTGACACTCCCCCGCCCGATGTCCATCCTCCGTCGCATGGAATCCCCCGTGGCATCGTCCTCACGCGCCCCGCGGTTTCCTGTGTTCGCAATCGCCTGCTGGGCGTTGGCAATCGTCACGCTGACCCAGCTGCTGATCGCGGCCGCCGCGCTGGCTGCCCGCTTCGAGCAGGCCCGCGAAAGCCGCGTGGTGATCAAGGAGGTGGTGAAGCCGATGGTGCTGCGGGTGCCGGTCCCATCGGCCGATCCAGGGGACGCGGTGGTGTCGCGCCCGGTGGAACGCGAGTCCCGGGTGCCCACAGCGTCCGTCGCTCCCACAGCCCCCGCACCCGCCCCTGCGGCCGGCGCGCCGACCGTGCCACAGATCGCCGACGCCAGAGGCGAGCGGCTGCTGCGCGAGGCCCGCGCCGCGCGTGTCGCCGGCGACATGGGGCTTGCCGTGATGAAGCTTGAGGAAGCGATGTCGGCCAACGACGACGAACCCAATCTGCTCTACGAGATGGGTGTGGTCCACGAGCAGATGGGTATCTTCGACAAGGCCGGCGACTACTACCAACGGGTGTGGGACATGGGCCTGCAGCGCGCGGGCCAGCTTTACCACCTCGCCGCCGCGAAATTGCGCGACGGATTCGAACAACCGGGCGACTTGCTCGGCAAGCTTTCGCTCGGCAGGGTGCGCATTTTCAAACAAGACAAGCATGCCACCGGTCAACGCGTGATCCTCACCATCCCGGTCCAAAAATCGCCGATCGAAGAAATCGACCTCGACCAGCTCACCCTCTCCGTCCGGTTTTTCAACCGCAGGGAGTCGGGCGAAGTGGTCGAACTCGAAAACAAGTCGTGGGTCGCGCAACAGTGGGTGTCCGAACCCTTCGACTGGGCCGGTGGCGAGGAATCCCTGCGCATGATCTACACGATTCCAAACGCGGCGAACGATGCCGACGACTTCGGAGCCACAGGTTTGTCCTATCACGGACAAGTGGTGTCGCTCATGCACAAAGGCGAGGTACTCGATGTTCAGGCGTGGCCGCGCGACCTCGCGGCGCGCACCGCAGGCGGCCTCGCATCGGGCGAGCAACCCCCCGAGTTCCTCGACATGCTGCCGGCGGATTTCGATCCGGATCTGCCCTTGTTGCCACCGCTGACCGAATGAGCCTGCCGCCGCCATGAACCCCGAAACCGGACGCTGCATCGGCGAAGACTACCGGCTCGTCGAGCTGATCGATGAAACGCCGCTGATGCGTCGCTGGCGCGCGGAACAACTGTCGGTGGGAAGAACCGTGGGCATCGAGGAACTCCGGCCGGACCGGTTGGAATCGAGAGCGTCCTTCCTCAACGACATCAGGGCCAAGGGGGCGGTCGACCACCCGTGGATCGGCTCGGTTTACGAAGCGGTGGATCGTGACGACCTCTGCTTCCATGCCTACGAACTCTTGCCGGGCACGACCCTCGCGCACACCGCGACGGAAGGAACGACACTCGCTCCCGCGCAACTCGCGTCCGTGGTCCGCCACATCGCCGAAACCCAACTCCATTTGGAATCCATCGGCCGCGCCACCTCGCCCATCGGCCTGGAGCACATCCACGTCGATGGCCATGCCGGAGTGAGGATCGCCAATCTCGCGGTGGCCGGCACGCGACCCGACGACCACTCGCTGCGCGATGTCCTGCGGCTCGGCGAGTCAATGCCGCCGCTGCTTTGCGGTGCGCAGCCGGGCACCACGCGCATGCTCTCGCTTTTCGCCTGGATGCGCGGCGAAGGCATCGACACCCCCCTCGATTGGAACCGCGTGCGCGAGATCGCCGCGGAAATCGAAACCCAGCTCGGCGAGCGATCGCCGACGGACAAACCATCCGCACCACGGATCCCGCCATCGCTCGCATCCCGCAAGACACTCGTCCTCGCGGCATGCGCCGCACTCGCCATCCTGACAAATGTGATCCTTGTCAGCCGGTGCGGCAAAACAAACGAATCCCCGACATCCGCACGGCTAGCGGAAAGCGGCATCGTCGCACTTCCCGCAGGCGCATATCCCACCCCGGACGGGCTCGACCAAACACTACCGGCATTCACCATTTCCAAAAACGAAATCAGCATCCGCGAGTATGCCGGGTTTCTCAAGATGCTCGATCTTCTCGCGCAGCACGACAACGCCGGGGCGTATGATCATCCGCAGCAACCTGGCGAAAAAACTTCTCACCAACCCGACGACTGGGACGCGATGAAGCGTGCGGCGGAAACAAAAACCGCCTGGATGGGCAAGGCCCTGACCGTCGATTCGCCGGTCGTCGGCATCGATTGGTGGGATGCCGTCGCCTATGCGAACTGGAAGAACGCCAGCCTGCCAACCCAGGAACAATGGCACGCCGCCATCCGTCAGGGGCTCATCCACTGCACGGTCGAGGAGTGGACCGCCAGCCAGGCGAGCCCGCCCGACAATCCACACGGTAGCCGGCGCTGGATCGTCATCGGTCCCGCACCCGCCGGATCCGCGGCACCGCGCCAATGGACCGACGACCGCGGCGAGCGCCGGCCCGCGCGCGGCTTCCGCATCGTGATCACGGGCAATTGAGATTTCCAGGGCGCGCCGGCCTTTACATCCGCCGCGATCCCTGCCAAATCGCTGCGGATTTCGCCCGGACGCAGCCAGCGACCCGCAGCCACCATGCCCAAAGACACCTCGATCCAGAAAATCCTCGTCATCGGCTCCGGCCCCATCGTGATCGGCCAGGGTTGTGAATTTGACTACTCCGGCGTGCAGGCCTGCAAGGCGCTCAAGGAGGAAGGATACGAGGTCGTGCTGGTGAATTCGAATCCGGCGACGATCATGACCGATCCGGAATTCGCGCACCGCACCTACATCGAGCCGATCACGCCCGAGGTGGTCGAGGCGATCATCGCGCGAGAAAAACCCGACGCGCTGTTGCCCACCTTGGGCGGCCAGACCGCTCTCAACACGTCGATGGCGCTGCACAAGTCGGGTGCGCTCGATCGTCACGGCGTGCGCATGATCGGCGCGAAACCCGATGCGATCGAAAAAGGCGAGGACCGTCAGTTGTTCAAGGAGGCGATGCAGCGCATCGGGCTCGACCTGCCGCTCTCCGGGACCGCCCACACGATCGAGGAAGCCCGCCATGTCGCCAACTCGATCGGCCGCTTCCCGCTCATCATCCGTCCGGCCTTCACCCTTGGCGGACAGGGCGGCGGCATCGCCTACAACCGCGAGGAGTTCGAGGAGATCGTCGCCCGCGGCCTCGACCTCTCGCCGGTTTCCGAGGTGCTCATCGAGGAATCGCTGCTCGGATGGAAGGAATTCGAAATGGAGGTGATGCGCGACCGCGCCGACAACTGTGTGGTCATCTGCTCGATCGAGAACCTCGACCCGATGGGCGTGCACACCGGCGACTCGATCACCGTCGCCCCGATCCAAACGCTCACCGACCGTGAATACCAGATCATGCGCGACGCCTCGTTCGCCGTGATCCGCGAGATCGGCGTGGAAACCGGAGGATCCAACATCCAGTTCGCCACCTGCCCGGACACCGGACGGATGATCGTCATCGAGATGAACCCGCGCGTCTCGCGCTCTTCGGCGCTCGCTTCCAAAGCCACCGGATTTCCGATCGCCAAGATCGCCGCGAAACTTGCGGTCGGCTACACGCTCGACGAGCTGCCCAACGACATCACCCGCGGCACCCCCGCTTCGTTCGAGCCGACGATCGACTATGTGGTCACCAAGATCCCGCGGTTCACGTTCGAGAAGTTTCCCGCGGCCGATCCCGTGCTCACCACCTCGATGAAGTCGGTGGGCGAGGCGATGGCGATCGGGCGCACGTTCAAGGAGAGCCTGCAGAAATGCCTGCGCTCGCTCGAGACCGGGCGCTGGGGATTCGGCTTCGACGCCAAGGCACCGCAACAAGTGGATCGCGAAACGATCGTCCGCAAACTGCAGATCCCCAACGCCGAGCGCATCTTCTGGCTGCAGACGGCTTTCCTCAACGGCTTCACGGTCGATGAAGTCCACACGCTCACCCGCATCGACCGCTGGTTCCTCCGCCACCTCGCACAAATCGTCGAGGAAGGAAGCAAGACAGGCTTCCAGCCTGTCCCGGAGGGCGGGCTTCCGGCCTGCCCCTCTTCCTCTTCCGCAGCACAGGCTGGAAGCCCGTGCTCCATGACAGGCAAGGATGCCTGTCCTCCGGAGGAACTCCGCCGCCTGAAGCAGCTCGGGTTTTCCGACCGCCAGCTCGCCAGAGCATGGGGCGTCACCGAGGACGAGCTGCGCGCGCTGCGCAAGCGGCACGGCATCGTGCCGACCTACCGGCTCGTCGACACCTGCGCGGCCGAGTTCGAGGCACGCACGCCGTATTACTACTCGACGTACGGCGACGAGAACGAGGCGCGCCCGGGAGACAAACGCAAGATCGTGATCCTCGGGGGCGGACCCAACCGCATCGGCCAGGGGATCGAGTTCGACTACTGCTGCGTGCATGCGGCATTCGCCGCCAAGGAACTGGGCTGCGAGGCGATCATGGTGAACTCCAATCCGGAGACCGTCTCCACGGACTACGACACCTCCGACAAACTCTACTTTGAACCGCTCACGCTCGAGGACGTGCTCAACATCTGCGAGCAGGAAAAGCCCGACGGCGTGATCGTCCAGTTCGGCGGCCAGACGCCGCTGAACCTCGCCGCCGATCTCGCGCGCCACGGCGTGCCGGTGATCGGCACCTCGCCGGCCTCGATCGAACTCGCGGAGGACCGCAAGCACTTCTCCGCGCTGCTCGACCGCATCGGTCTGCGCCAAGCCGAGGCGGGCACCGCGATCGACGAGGCAGGTGCCCTCGAAATCGCCAACCGCATCGGCTATCCGGTGCTGGTCCGCCCGTCGTTCGTCCTCGGCGGCCGCGCGATGATGATCGTGCGCAACGATGCCGAACTCACGACGTACATGCGCGAAGCGGTGAACGCGTCGCCGGAGCGGCCGGTGCTTGTCGACCGCTTTCTCGACAACGCGACCGAAGTGGACGTCGACTGCATCAGCGACGGCACGACCACCGTGGTCGGCGCGATCATGGAGCACATCGAACAGGCGGGCATCCACTCCGGCGATTCGGCCTGCGTGATCCCGAGTTTCTCGCTCACCCCGGAAATCCGCGACGAGATCGAACGCGCTGCCAAGGAACTCGCCCGCGAACTGGGAGTCGTCGGGCTGATGAACATCCAGTTCGCGGTCCAGAACGAGCTGCTCTACGTGATCGAGGTGAACCCGCGTGCCTCGCGCACGGTCCCGTTTGTTTCCAAGGCCACCGGCGTCCCCCTTGCCAAGCTCGCCGCCAAGGTGATGCTCGGCCACACGCTGGAGGAACTCGGGTTCACCGAGACGGTGGTACCGCCGCATTTCTCGGTGAAGGAGGCGGTCTTCCCATGGAACCGTTTCCCGGGAATCGACACCGTGCTCGGTCCGGAAATGAAGTCCACCGGCGAGGTCATGGGAATCGACGCCGACCTCGGCATGGCCTACGCCAAAGCGCAGATGTCGGCATTCAATCCGCTGCCGGCCACCGGCAATGTGTTCATCTCGGTGGCCGACCGCGACAAGGACCGTGTGATGCCCGTCGCGCGCGATTTGGCCGCGCTGGGATTCCGCATCTTCTCGACCGGCGGCACGCATGCGCGGCTGGCCGCCGAAGGCATTCCGAGCGAGCGGTTGTTCAAGCTCGCCGAACAAGCGCGCCCGAACGTGGTCGACATGATGAAGAACCGCGAGATCCACTTCGTGATCAACACGCCCGGTGATCGCGAGACCCATGCCGACGAGGTGCGCATCCGCTCGACCGCGGTCGCCCAGAAGATTTCTTACGCGACCAACCTTGCCGCCGCCGAGGCGTCGGTGCGCGCGATCCGCTCGCTCAAGGAGCGCGAGCTTCGCGTGAAGTGCCTGCAGGAATACCACGCCTGAGCGGATGCCGCCGTCCGGCCGGTCGCGCTGAACATCGTCGCGACGAATGCGGTTGCCGATGGATGCCGGGCGGACGAGAATGCGCACATGGATGCGACACATCGCCTCCCGCTCGTGTTCAACCCCGCCGCACGCAGCCGCAGGGGAAACCGGGTGATGCGCTTTCTGATGCGGCATGCCGACCGCTTCGCGGTCTACGCCACGACCAAGCCCGGCGAGGCGCGCGCGCTGGCCGGGCGCTTCGCGGCCGAAGGCGAACCGGTGGTCATCGCAGCCGGCGGCGACGGCACGATCAACGAGGTCGTTTGCGGGCTCGCCGGCACGTCCACCGCACTGGGCGTGCTGCCGGTGGGCACGATGAATGTGTTCGCCCGTGAGATGGGCATTCCCCTTGATCCGCTCGAGCGCTCGCTGGCGGTGATCGAGCGC
>VHCM01000083.1 GCA_016871685.1 Verrucomicrobiota bacterium | reverse complement strand
TCCGGCCACCGGCTCTTTCAACGGCCTTCACCCCAAAAGCAAATTCCTATCAGCATCAGCCAACTCCGGCCTGAGTTTAAGCCGTGTTGAATACACAGATGATGCATTTTGCAACAATTATTACTCGCAGTCATCGAGGTTACGCCGAAGTCCTTGCCGGTTCCCTTGATCAGCATGCGGGAGCCCCATGTCAACTGAACTGCCTGGTCGTCGATGCTGAGGCTGTGGATCCCCCCTGTTTGATCGGGCGGAGGTCACAGATCAGGTTCTACGGTCTTCAGGATCTTATCGAACAATCCTATATGGATGTTCTGTGTCAGAAATACAAGGCTGAGAACTGGGACGCATTCCGATGGTCACTAAAACCGGTTTTCGTTTCATACCTGCTGGGGCTGGACCCCGAATGTCCTGTGGCTTTCGTTGACCCCGACCAGTTCTTTACTGGCGATCCCCATGTGCTGTTTGAACCGTTGGATCATTCGAGATTTTTGCTCTCGCCACATGATCGTCCGATTGATCCTGAGGCTGGTGGGTTGTTCCTGGATCAGTTCACCGACGGTATGTTCAATGGCGGTTTGTTCGTTGCCACAGCGGAAGCAGACGAGATCCTTGCGTGGTGGGCCAAGGTTTGTGCCTATCGGTGCGAAAAGAATCGGTCCGCTGGGCTCTTTGTGGATCAGAAGTATCTCGATGCCGTTTTGACAAACTTTGATCGAACCAGCTGGATTCGGCATCGTGGTGTCAATGTCGCAAGCTGGAATCTATCGACGAGGAAGCGTGAACTTAGCAGCCATGACGGCGTGCTGGTCGATGGTCAACCGCTGATTTGCGTTCACTTTTCCGGCAGCACTATTCGCATGATCGAAAACGGTCACGATTCATGCCTCACGACAACTCTGGCTGAATATCGGCAGCAGCTTGCTCGATGCGGGCAACCAACGGCGCCCGGAAAACCTGAAGCAGATGGCTCAAAGAGCGAGCATTCAGTTTGCTCTGGACGATGGAAATCGATTCTTAGACGTTTCCTATGACAGTGATGAACGAGAATCGACGTCGGCGAGAAGTCACTTACGGCAGCAGAGTGCTGGTCGTTTGCTGGGAATTGGACAAGCCGTCTGAGACGTTCATCCGGCAAATTGTAGACCGCTTACCCATGGAGGTCACATCATTCGAGTGGCTTAAATCTCCTCCAGGAATGGGGATCCGTCAGCAAACAATTTCCCAGAGAATAGCTCGGAGATTTTTTTCAGCTGAACCGCCGGTTGACAAGCAGGTTCAGCAGGTCCGGAACCTTGTGAAGACAATTCGAGAGCAGCAGATTAATGTTGTCCTCGGCGAAACCGGCCCATTGGCCGCTCTCATAGCTTCCGCTTGTGATGAAGCAGCCGTCCCCCTGGTGGCGCACTTTCACGGTGTCGATGCCTACTCAACGAGGCTGACGGGAACGGATGGGGAAAACTATCGGAGTCTCTTCAGGAGTGTTGCCGGGGTGATCTGTGTTTCCCATCACATGTGCCAGCAATTGCCAAGGCTGGGTGCGGATCCCCGTCGAGTCCACTATGTCTCCTCATACGTCGATCCAGACAAGTTTTCAGCAACTCAAGCCGAATCGTCAGCACCGGTGTTTCTTGCCGTTGGTCGCCTGGTGGAAAAGAAGGCTCCGCTGATTACGCTGATGGCGTTCGCTCGGGTGCTTGCTCATGTTCCGAGTGCCAGACTGCAACTTGTGGGCGATGGACCTATGTCTTCCGCCTGTCTCCAGTTTGTGAAGGCGGCTGGAATTGCTTATGCAGTTGAACTGATGGGTGTTCAGCCCCACGAATCCGTGGCCACCCTGATGAAATCCGCTCGCTGTTTTGTCCAACACTCCGTTGTAGGCAGCGACAACGATCACGAGGGGACACCAGTGGGAATTCTGGAAGCCCAGATTTCTGGCTTGCCCGTGGTCAGTACGCGACATGCGGGAATTCCCGATGTCGTTCAGGAGGGAGTGACAGGGTTCCTGGTAGATGAGTTTGATGTGGAGGAAATGGCACGGCAGATGATCAAGATCGCCGAGGACGCTGAGCTCGCCGGTCAAATGGGCAGGGCTGCTCGGGACATCGTTTCGTCTAAGTTCTCCTTTGAACGGACATTGGGACAATTGTCGAGAATTCTGCACGAAGCTGCCAACCCCCTTTTCCCCGCCCTCCGGTCCGGCCACCGGCTCTTTCAACGGCCTTCACCCCAAAAGCAAATTCCTATCAGCGGATCCCGGAACCTCGAAAAAGAGCACGTCACTCGCACAATCGAGCAGGCCCCAGCGCAGCCGGTCGATCCGGTCGCGCGCGGCCGCATCGGAAATCTCGATCGCCGCGAAGTGATCGACGATGCGACGCTGGGTTGCGACGAAATCCCGCAACCGGCAATACCCGGATCCACAATCCTCTAGGTAATTCGAAAGCGCCTCGTCCGCGGTGTCACGGAATCGCTCGGCGATAAAATGGTGGCGGATGTAGGGTCGGCAATAGCGGATGAGATCGAACGGAATGCCTCGCGCGCGGATCTCGTCGATGTGCACGGGCATGGCCGGGTCGAACCAGCCCATGATGCCTTCGACCTGTTCGCGCGGAATCTGCCAGATGCGGAAGAAACCGAGGATGTGATCGATGCGGAACGCGTCGAAGTACCGGCTCAGACGCTGAAAGCGCGAACGCCACCATGCATAGCCGTCCGCAGCCATCGCCTCCCAGTCGTAAGTTGGAAACCCCCAGTTCTGCCCCTTCACCGCAAACGCATCCGGCGGCGCACCTGCCTGTGAATCCATCTTGAACCAGTGCGGTGCCGACCAGGCATCGGCCGATTCGCGGTCGATGCCGATGGGCAGGTCGCCTTTGAGCACGACCCCGCGGGCGTGCATGTGGGTGACCGCATCGGACAACTGGCGGTCGAGTTCGTATTGCAGCCAATAGTGGAAAGCGACCTCGCCCGACAGCTCGCCGTCAGGACAGGCCAGCGCATCGACCTTCGCCCGGTCGAACACCGCCCATTCGCCCCAACAGGTGAAATCCGCAGTGCCATGGCGGTCGCGCAACACGCAGAACGCGGCGTAGGGAGTCAGCCACTCGCGGTTCTTATCCACGAATGAGAGAAACCCGGCACTCGGGGTGATGCGCGCGGCATGTTTGGTGAACAGCTGTCGCAGCAAACTGGTCTTCACCCGCATCACCTCTTCGTAATCCACCGCGTCCAGCGCGTTGAGGCTGGCACGCGCGGACCCAAGCTCGCGCTTGAACGCCGCATTCATGGCATATCCCAGATCATCGATGCGTAGGTAGGCCGGATGCAGCGCATGGACGCTGATCGCCGAATACGGATACGAGTCCGTCCAGTCATGCGACGAGGTGGTGTCGTTGATCGGCAGGATCTGGATCATCCTCAGTCCGGTCGACGCAGCCCAATCGGCGAGGGGCTTGAGGTCGGCGAATTCACCGATGCCGAGACTGCGTTCAGTGCGCAGCGAGAAGACGGGCACCGCGACGCCCGCCGCGCGGGGCAGTTGCGAACGATCGCGGCGATAGGCCTCGTCCTGGACCAACACGAGCGGTCGCGCGCCCTCCGCCCTGGGCTCGAGTAACCGGTTTTCGCCATGCTCGATCGAGACCGCGGTGCCTTTCACTGGATCATGGAGTCCGTATTTGTACTCGATCCACCAGTCGGCGGGCAGATCGAGCGAGGCCTCCCACACATCCTCGCCCGCTGGACTCATCGGCAGCGCCTTGCGCCATTGCCAGCCGCCGAGTTCGTCGAGCCCGCCGAGCAGGCAGGGCACCAGGCCGTTGGGCACGGCCGCCATCCGCAAGCGAAACCGGTGGTTTCCATCGCGTGGTGCAGTCACGGACACAGGCACCACACTCGCCGTCCGCAACGGCCGGAACGCACTGGTCTGCAGCGCATACTCGACCGTGCCCGCCGAGCACCAAGTGTCGTGAAAACACACCACGTCGCATCGCGCGGGATCGATCTCGACACGACGGGGTGCTCCCCATTCGTCGAGAATCACGCCACCGTCCTCGCGGTATTGGTAGGCGTACTCGACCGCGGTTTCGACCTCCGCCGAGAAATCGATGTCGGCCTGCCACATCCGCTCGCCGGCCCAGCGCATCGGCAACCACTGGCGCATCGAGACCTGCGATCCACGAGCGGATGTGGTTAGCCGCAGCCAAAGCGACTGGCCGGGCTGCGTGTGATAATGAACCCGGAACGAGAGTTTCATGGCCGGGATGACGGGATGATCCGGGGTGAGGAACCATCAGGCGCGGGAAACCAGCAGATCCTTCACCGCATCGCGCTCCTCGATGAGTTCCGCGACCGAGGCGTCGATCTTCGCACGGCTGAAGGCATCGACCGGCACACCCTGCACGACTTCCCACTTGCCGTTCTCAATGGTGCGCACCGGCATCGACGCGATCAGCCCTTTTTCAATGCCGTACGATCCGTCCGAGCAGACCGCCACCGAGTGCCAGTCGCCCGCGGGTGTCGAGTTGCAGAGGCTGCGGACCGTGTCGATCGCGGCGTTGGCGGCCGATGCCGCCGACGAAGCGCCGCGCGCCTTGATGATCGCCGCGCCGCGTTGCTGGACGGTGGTGATGAACTCGCCCTTGAGCCATTCGACATGCGAGATCACGTCGGTAGCCGGACGACCTTGAATTTTCGCGTTGGTGAAATCCGGATATTGCGTGGCCGAGTGATTCCCCCAGATGCAGAGGTTGGTGACCTTCGACACATGCACGCTCGCCTTGGCCGCAAGCTGGCTTTTCGCCCGATTCTCATCGAGCCGGGTCATCGCGAAAAACCGGTCGTTGGGAACTCCGTCGGCATGGTTCATCGCGATCAGGCAGTTCGTGTTGCACGGGTTGCCGACCACCAGCACACGCACGTCCGACGCCGCGTTGCGTGCAATCGCCTTGCCTTGGCCGGTGAAGATCTTGCCGTTGATCCCCAACAGGTCGCCGCGCTCCATGCCAGCCTTGCGTGGCACCGAGCCCACCAGCAACGCCCAGTTGCTGCCTTTGAACCCTTCGCTGAGGTCGGAGGTGCCGGTCATGCCCTGCAACAACGGAAACGCACAGTCTTCCAGCTCCATCATCACGCCTTCGAGGGCCGCCATGCCGGGCTCGATTTCGATCAGCCGCAGGGAGACAGGCTGATCCGGGCCGAACAAGGCCCCCGAGGCGATGCGGAAAAGAAGCGCGTAGCCAATCTGACCTGCTGCGCCGGTGACGGAAACGGTGATGGGTGCTTTCATGTGGACGAGGCGGGGGACCCTAGTGCCCCCCGGCGGGGCCGTCAATCCAAGCCGCGCGGCCCGAGCAAGGCCGAAAAACAGTCCTTGCCAAATGGTTTCGTTGGTCCTAGAACCACCACTGTGCGACCGCAACCGGTCGTCACAACGCTTCTTCTGGTCTTCAACGCCATGGTCTTGGGAAGTGTCAATCGTCATGGCGTGTTTCAACCAGACTGAACATGGACATCTACGTGGGCAACCTGCCCTATTCTGCCACTGAAGAGGAAGTATCCGGACTCTTCGCCGCTTACGGACCCGTCGAGCGGGTGAAAATCATCACCGATCGTGAAACGGGCCGATCCAAAGGCTTTGCGTTCGTCACCCTCGGTGATCAATCGCAAATCAACGCCGCCGTCGATGCCATCAACGGCCAGGATTTCCAAGGCCGCCCGTTGCGGGTGAACGCCTCGGAACCCAAGCCCTTCAACAAGCAGGGCGGTGGTTTTGGTGGTGAGCGTCGCGGAGGCGGCGGTTACGGAGGTGGCGGCGGCTACGGCGGCGAACGCCGTGGCGGTGGCGGCTATGGCGGCGACCGTCGTGGCGGAGGTGGCGGCGGCTACGGCGGAGATCGTCGTGGCGGTGGCGGCCATCGTGGCGGCTATCAAAAGGGCGGCGGCGACTGGTAATCCACACGCATTCACTCATTCAATCAAACTACCCGTTTTCCACTCGGAAAACGGGTGGTTTTGTGTTGAGGACCAACGCCTCGCGCCTGAGGGCCATTCCGCAGATCTCTGTTTCATTCGATGCGCGCTTCGTTGCTTCGATCGCAAACCGCCGATCCACCCTTTCACGTTCCGCTCGCTCCTCGCTGCGCCCGATTTTCCGCTTTTCACGGGTTGCGGATTTCCGCATGACATCCGGCCATGGACCGATGGCTTCTTGGGCTTTCGACCCTGCTCGCGCTGGTGGGCGGGCTATCCGGCCTGCTGCAAGTCTGCCGCGGCAAACGCAGCCGCTGGACGCTTGCGTGGATGACATCGGCCTTCGCGGTACAGCTGGTGTTCCTGACGTTGCGCGGTCAGGCGCGCGAAGCCTGTCCGCTGGCGGATCTCGGCGAGATCCTCGCATTCCTCGCCTGGTCGCTCACATTGTTTTACCTGCTCGTTGGTCCGGCCTACCGCATTTCCCTGATGGGGGTGTTCACCGCGCCGGTGGTGGTGGTCTTCCAGTCGCTGGCACTCTTGCCCGGCATGATGCTCGCCGATCCACAACCGGTCGCCGGAGGCAATCCGTGGCATGAAACGCATTCGGCCACCTCAGTGCTCGCCTACGGTGCATTGGCGCTTGCCGCGGTGGCGGGCGTCATGTTTCTCGTGCTCGATCACGAACTCAAGGAGCACCACTTGAAAAGCGGATGGTTCCGCCACCTGCCGCCCGCGCGCGAACTCCTCACCTCGTTGCAGCGGCTGCTATGGATCGGCATGATCCTCCTGAGCATCGGTGTGGCCGCCGGCCTCAAGATGCCCCGCGATGCGTCGGCCACCCCGCACCTCATCGCCGCTCTCTTCGTGTGGTCGGCCTACCTCGCGCTGCTCGCGGTCCACAAGGTCCGCGGGATCGCCGGCCGCCTGTTGTCCAAGTGCACGGTGGCGCTGTTCCTCTTGTCCCTCGGGGTCTTTGCATTCGTCTGATGGAACTGGTTTGCTTGGGACTGAATCATCAAACCGCGCCGGTCGAGGTGCGGGAGCGCTTCGCCGTGCCTTCCAGCAGGCTCGGCGAACAAGCCCGCATCGTCAGGGAAACCTCGGGTGCGACGGAGGTGGTGGTCATCTCGACCTGCAATCGGACCGAGTTCTTTCTCGCCTCTCCGGAGCCGGCCGCCGTCCTCGCCGCGCTGGAGGCGGGCTTGTTGAATGCCTGCAGGGCAGACGCGGAGCTGGCATCCCATTTTTACCGGCACCATCGCGCCGAGGCACTGCATCATTTGTGCCGGGTCGTCAGCGGTCTTGATTCAATGATGCTCGGCGAGACCGAGGTGTTCGGCCAAGTGAAGCAGGCTTACCAAGCAGCGCTGGAGTCCGGCACGACCTCGGCGGTGCTGAACCGCGCGTTCCAACGGGCATTCGCCATCGGCAAGAAGGTGCGCACGGTAACGCGCATCCAGGAAGGTGCGACATCGGTGGGAAATGTCGCGGTCGAACTGGCAGGAAAGATCTTCGGTCATCTGGAAGACAGCGAGGTGATGATTCTAGGAGCCGGCGAGATGAGCCGCATCACCGCGCAAAACCTGCGATCGCGTGGCGCACGATCGATCTTCGTGACGAACCGCTCCTTCGAGCGGGCGGTCGAACTTGCAACGGAAACCGGTGGGCTGGCGGTGAAATTTGACGAGTGGCAGCGGATCCTCGAGCGGGTGGACATCGTGATCGCCTCGACCGGGGCACCGCATTTCGTCCTGCGACGGGAGGATCTCGAAGCCGTGCGCAGGGCGCGCAAGTTCCGTCCGCTCTTCCTCATCGACATCGCAGTACCGCGCGACATCGATCCGGAGGTCGGCACGATCGACGAGGTGTATCTGTACGACATCGACACGCTCGAACAGCTGGCCGAGGAAGGACGAGGCCGCCGACGCCGCCAGATCGAGCAATGCGAACTGCTCATCACCCGCGAGATCGACGCATCGACCCTGCCCGGTATCTGATTGAAAGACGACCCGATCCGCATCCGGACTTGCGGGCCGCGCCGGATCGTCGCATGGATGGTCGGCCACCGTGCATTCCATTGCCGATGAATCCTGATTCCCCCGCCCCGCTCCGGATCGGCACCCGCGGCAGCTCGCTGGCTTTGGCGCAGGCCACCGCGGTCGAGGCCGCGCTGGCCGCAGCCATCCCGGGCCGCGGCACCGAGCGGACGATCATCCGCACCACCGGCGACATGCGCACCGACGTGCCGCTGGCGCAGGTCGCCAAGATCGAAGGTGTGTTCGACAAAGGGGTGTTCATCAAGGAACTCGAACAGGCACTCGACGATGGGTCGATCGACATCGCCGTCCACAGCCTCAAGGATCTGCCGACCACACTCGATCCGCGATTCCGGCTGGCGGCAGTACTTGAGCGCGCGCCGGTGCGTGACGTGTTGGTGACCCGCTGCGGATCGGGCATGGACGAACTCGCACCGGGATCACGGATCGGCACGAGCAGCGTGCGCCGTGCACGCGAGATCCTCCATCTGCGTCCCGACCTGCGCGTCACCGACCTGCGCGGCAACGTGCCGACGAGACTGGCGAAACTCGCCGGTGGCGCGGACTGCGATGCGATCCTGCTGGCGGAGGCCGGGCTGCTGCGGCTGGGCCTGCTTTCGCCAACCCAATCCCCGTGCGGCCGACCGGAACCCGTGCATGACCACCCCAGCTTGTTCGCCTTGAGGCTCGACGAAGAACTTCTCTTTCCCGCGGCCGGACAAGGCGCGATTGGTCTTGAGGTGCGCGCTGATGATGAATCCTCACACCAAGCGGCGCTGGCGATCGGCCACGAACCAAGCTGGAGGCGCATCACCGCGGAACGCGAGTTCCTGCGCCTGCTTGCCGCCGGATGCAACACCCCGGTCGGCGTGTTTTCATTGATCGACGGCGACCGCCTTCTTATGAAAGCACGCGTGTTTGCCGATGCCTCAGCAGATCCGCGGTCGGGATCGGCGTGTGGCACGGATCCGATCGCCACGGCATTGGCGCTTTTCCACTCACTGCGATGAAACGCATGGGCATCTGCTATCTCGTCGGCGCAGGACCGGGCGATCCGGGACTGGTCACCCTGCGCGCGAAGGAACTCATCGTCGAAGCGGACGTCTTGGTGCACGACGCGTTGATCCCACCCGAGTTGCTGCATTGGACGAAGCCCGGCTGTGAGATCATCCACGTCGGCAAACGCGCCAAGGATCACACACTGCCGCAGGATCAAATCAACGCGCTGATCGTCGAGCGATCACAACAGGGCAAAATGGTGGTGCGCCTCAAGGGCGGCGATCCGATGATCTTCGGGCGCGGCGGCGAGGAGGCGGCCGAGCTTGCCGCGGCGGGAGTCCCGTTCGAGATCGTGCCCGGCATCAGTTCGGCGATCGCCGGTCCGGCTTACGCGGGAATCCCCGTCACGCATCGCGATCACAACACGCAACTGACGATTTTCACCGGCCATGAGGACCCGACCAAGGGGTTCTCCTCGCTGGACTACCGCCAACTCGCCACAGCCCCCGGCACCAAGGTGTTCCTCATGG
>VHCM01000082.1 GCA_016871685.1 Verrucomicrobiota bacterium | reverse complement strand
AGGGGCGAGCCAACGGGGCTGTCTCATGGGAGCAAGGCTGCCCGACGACAGTGCCCACCACAAGGAAAAACAACACAAATTGTCTGTCCCTATGTAGAGAGGGTGGGCCGTTGGGGGCGGGTGTGGCAGCTCATCCAAGCATTTCGACGAAATACCCGAAGACGTCGGAGTTGGTGACGATGCCGCTGAAGCGATCGGCTTGCGGGCCGAGGAATGGCCGTCGACTACCAGTTCACATTTTCACCACGGACGTCAATATGGGTAAATCCCCAGTAACCGCCGACTCCGCCACGGAAGAGCCCTTCGTCGCGGAGTTGGCGGGCGATGGCGGTGACCTTGGAGGCCCTGACCGGGAACTTCACATCGGCGGCCATGTTTTGGAGATGATACGAATTCGCGCGAGCACCCCGGCATGCGCCGTTGTAGGCAGGATTTCGGTAGGCTGAAATGACCTCAACGGTGCCGGCTTGCATTTCACGAGCAATGCGATCGATCACCCTGAGCGTGTAAGCCATGCTGTTCCATGCCCGCTTTGGCGGGATGGAGTTCCAAATGGATCCTTTTTTCTGTGCGTGGGATTCGATGAATTGATTCAGATCGATATGATGCAAGCGCATCCGGGATAGATAGCGGCGGTATTCCATCGCCGTGGATCCATGGCGAATCAACCATTCTTCAGGCAATCCAAGGCGATTGGCGCTTGGTGCATTTGCGATCGGCGCGCGCGACGCCACGGTTGCGGGCGGGCGCACCGCCACGGCGACTTTCGGTGTACCGCGGACCGCGGCTGGGGCGGAATTCAAGGTAGCGATAAAACCCACGCCAACGAAACTGAGGCTGCTCAGCAGTTGACGGCGCGAGCAGGGGATGGGGCCGCGGGGGATCCGGATGTCATCTCGATCGTCTTGGGTCATGGTGTGCTGTAGGGCTGCGTGTCGTGGCTGGACCAGATCCGCAACGGGAGATTGATTGGCTGGATGGGACGAAAACCCAGCGAAACAAGCATGTTTCACGCGGGAGGCAAGCCGAAAATCAGGAAAATACCGGTTTTTGCAGGCTCAAACCGGATAACCGAGCCAAGGACCCAGCCATTTTTCGGCTTCCGTGAGGCTCATGCCCTTGCGCTTGGCGTAGTCCTCCACTTGGTCTTTCTGTAGCTCAGAGATGGCGAAATAATGGCTTTCTGGATGCGAAAAATAGAGTCCGCAGACCGCAGCGCCCGGATGCATGGCGCAACTTTCGGTCAGCGTGACCCCGGTGCGGTCGGCGGCATCCAGCAGGTCGAAGAGGATCGGCTTTTCGGTGTGATCGGGCTGCGCGGGGTAGCCGGGGGCCGGCCGGATGCCGCGATAAGATTCGTGGATCAACTGGTCCTGGGTGAGTTCGCCCTCGGTCTCGTATCCCCAGTCGATGCGCGCGCGATGGTGCAGCCACTCGGCAAAGGCCTCGGCAAAGCGATCGGCGATCGCCTTGACCATGATCGATCCGTAAGGGTCGTTCGCTTGTTCCAGCTCGCCGGCGAATTCATCGGCACCGTGGATGCCGACGACGAATCCGCCGATCCAATCGGCGACGGGCGGCGCGCCGGAGGCTGTGCCCGGCGGATGCGACGGTGCCACCCAGTCGCTCAACGCCAGATTGGGTTTGCCCGATTGTTTGCGGATCTGCTGGCGCAGCGTGTGAAGCCGGCATCGCTCGGTGACCCGCGATTCGTCGTTCCACACGATGATGTCGTCGCCGTCGGCATTGGCGGGGAAAAACCCAAAGACGCCGCGTGCCTCGAATCGCTGCTCGCGGATGATTCGCTCGATCCATTCGAGAGCCTCGCGATGGAGGGTTGCGGCCTCGGCGGCTCCAGCAGGGTCCTTCGTTTTGAGCAGCTTTCGTTCGCGGTCCCAGACGCCGCGCAATTCCCAGGCATGGAAGAACGGCGTCCAGTCGATGTACTCGACGAGACCGCGCAGGGTGATCGTGACGCGCTCGCCGCCTTGCCCGACATCGCCATCGCCCGCATCACGAATGCCGGTGAAGCACGGCGCGGGCGGCGTGTAGACGTCCCACTCCGGCCGGGGCCCCGCGGCTCTTGCATCGGCGAGCGAGAGCGTTTCCTTTTTCGGTCCGCCGACGAAATCCTCCCGCAGTTTGCGCTGCTTTTCTAGGTTCCCGGCGACAAAGCCATCCCGTTGTCCGTCGGAGAGCAGCGAGGTGGTGACGGGCACCGAGCGCGAGGCATCGAGCACGTGGACGACCGGTCCGGAATAATGTTCCGCAATCTTGATGGCGGTGTGCGCGGCGGAAGTCGTGGCACCGCCGATGAGCAAGGGGATGCGGAATCCGCGGCGCTCCATCTCCTTGGCGACATGGACCATCTCGTCGAGCGAGGGCGTGATGAGTCCGGAAAGCCCGATGACGTCGGCGTTGATTTCCTGCGCTTTGTCGAGGATGCGGTCGCAAGGAACCATCACACCCATGTCGGTGACTTCGAATCCGTTGCATGCCAGCACCACGCCGACGATGTTCTTGCCGATGTCGTGGACGTCGCCCTTGACGGTGGCGATGAGGAACCTGCCGGCGGAGCGTTGCTGCGGGTTGGCGGCCTTTTCCGCCTCCATGTACGGCTCCAGCCAGGCCACCGCCTTCTTCATCACGCGGGCCGACTTGACGACCTGCGGCAGGAACATCTTTCCGGCACCGAAGAGGTCGCCGACCACGCCCATACCGTCCATCAACGGTCCTTCGATCACACGCAGCGGCTTGCCGTGCTTTTCGAGCGCCTCGGCCGTGTCTTCTTCGATGAACTTGTCGATGCCCTTGAGCAGCGCGTGTTCGAGGCGCTTTTCCACCGGATCGTCGCGCCACGTGAGATCCTCCTCCGTCTTCTTGCCGCCTTGTCCCTTGAAGCGCTCCGCCAGATCGAGAAGGCGTTCGGTGGCGTCGGCCCGACGGTTGAGCAACACGTCCTCGACGTGTTCGAGCAGCTCCGCAGGAATCTCGTCGTACACCTCGAGCATGCCGGCGTTGACGATGCCCATGTCCATGCCCGCCTTCCCCGCGTGGTAAAGAAACGCCGAGTGCATTGCCTCGCGCACGATGTTGTTGCCGCGGAATGAGAATGAAATGTTCGAGACGCCGCCGGAGACTTTCGCCCCGGGCAGGTTCTCCTTGATCCAGCGGGTCGCGTTGATGAAGTCGATGGCGTAATTGTTGTGCTCCTCAATGCCCGTGGCCACGGTGAGGATGTTGGGATCGAAGATGATGTCGTCGGGATTGAATCCGACCTCGCCGACGAGCATGTCGTACGCTCTGCGGCAAATGCGGATCTTGTCCTCGTATCCCGCGGCCTGGCCGTTTTCGTCGAACGCCATCACCACCACCGCGGCACCGTAGCGCATGATGTGACGCGCTTGGCGCTTGAAGGTTTCTTCACCCTCCTTGAGCGAGATCGAGTTGACGATCCCCTTGCCCTGTAGGCACTTGAGCCCGGCCTCGAGGATCTCCCATTTTGACGAGTCAACCATCACCGGCACCTTGGCCACGTCCGGTTCACCCTGTAGCAACTGCAGGAAGCATGTCATCATCGCCTTACCGTCGATCAACCCATCGTCGAAGCAGATATCGATGACGTTGGCGCCGTTGTGCACCTGTTGGCGGGCGATTTCCACGGCGGCCTCGAGATCGCCCTCGCGCACCAGCTTCGCGAACTTCGGCGAGCCGGCGACATTCGCGCGCTCGCCGATCATCAGGAAGCGCTTGTCGGCGGTGTGGTTGTAGGCCTCGGTGCCGGAAAGCCGCAGGGCGTGCGGGATGGTGCGCATGGGAGTGGAATGAAGGTTGAGCCGCCAAGTCGCCAAGGGCGCCAAGTTGGGAAGAGGATCAGGGGGTTGGAAAGTGGTTTGCGATGCGCCGGATGCCGTCCTTGATCAACGGGACATTGAAATTGATGAGGAACCCCAACTGTTTGTTGGACAATTTGAGGTAGGTAAGCAGCTGGGCCTGATGGATGAGCGCAGGTTGCTCGACAGCTTTGAGTTCAATGATGATCGAATCTTCGACGAGCAAATCGAAGCGGTATCCAACTTTGAGTTCCAGCCCGTCAAATACCACGGGTTGCGCCTTTTGTCGTTCAACCCGGTAGCCGCGTTTGTTGAGTTCATGCGCCAGACAAGCTTCGTAAGCGCTCTCCAACAAGCCTGGCCCCAAATGCTTGTGAACCTTGAACGAGGCATCCACCGCCCGTGTGGCGATTGCATCGATTCGATTCAATGGATGTTCCCCCGTCATCATGCTTGGCGAACTTGGCGTCTTGGCGGTTCCATGATCATCATTCAAGCGCCCTCCGCGCGCGGCACTTCCCTGGGTTTCTTGTCGGCGACCGCACGGGCGATCGCCTCGATGTGTTCGGGCGTGTTGCCACAGCACCCGCCGGCGAGGTTGACCAATCCGGCGTCGGCGAACTCCGCCATGAATTCGTGCATGTGCCGCGGCTCGAGGTCGAAGCCGGTCGGCGCAAGCGGATTGGGCAAGCCGGCGTTCGGATAGCACGACACATGCGTCGCAGCACAGGCCGAAAGCTCCTCGAGATGCGGCCGCATCAGGTCGGGACCGAGCGAGCAATTGAGCCCGATCGCCAACGGCTTCACATGGGCGAATGCGTTCCAGAACGCCTCGATCTTCTGGGCGGAGATCATCGTTTCGCCACCTCGCCCGACTGCCGCCGAGAGGATGACCGGCAGCTTTAGGCTAAGCTCGTCGAAGACATCCAGCACGGCCACCGCGGCGGCCTTGGCATTGAGCGAGTCGAAGATCGTCTCGATCATCAGGATGTCGCAACCGCCTTCGATCAGCGCGCGGGCCTGGTGTTTGTAGGCCTCGAGCACCTGGTCGAAGGTGACGACGCGGAACCCCGGGTCGTCGGCGTCCGGTGAGTTGGTCAGCGAAACGGTCAGCGGCCCGATCGCGCCCGCCACATAGCGTTTGCGTCCGGTGGTGGACGTCACCGCATCCGCCTCGCGCCGACACAGCTTCGCGGACTCGACGTTCATTTCCCATGCGAGTTCGTTGAGAAATGGATCCGTGATGATGCGGTCGAAGAATGCCGGATCCTTGCGCCCGCCGTGCTCGCGTGGATCGTCGACGAAAAACTCGCTCTGTGCGATGCTGGTCGCCGAAAAGGTGTTGGTCTCGCAAATGTCCGAGCCGGCTTCGAAGAAACGCCGGTGAATGTCGGCGATCACGTCGGGCCGCGTCAGGCTCAGGATGTCGCCGTTGTTGAGCAGGTCTTTGGCGCAGTCGGCGAAGCGAGAGCCGCGGGCGTCCGCCTCGCTCAAGCCATAGCTGCGGATCGTCGTGCCCATCGCGCCATCCAGCACCAGAATGCGCCGGGCAAGGACATCCACCAGCTCATCAGTCGGGTCGGGCTGCGGCATGCGCCAGTCTCGCACCAAAGCACCCCGGATTTCAAGGTTCAAATCGTCATATCTAGATATGATGATGGGAATTTCATCGGATCGAGAGGCTCGGGTGGGAAGGCCCGGCGGGCGGGGGGCCGATGCTTAGAGCATTTTGCTCAAATCTGTAGCCGGTGCTTGGGGGTGGGGGTGGAACATGTGCGGCTTCGCCGGATTTGAAAAAGAAGCGGAATCTGTTGTCCATCGCTGCGTTGTTGCTCAGTCGTGGATGTCAATCCGCTTCATCGCAACGCCTTGCGCTGGCCAACATCTTCTCGCGCCACCGGCGACACTTTTTCGCAACCTGCTCCAAATCCAAGGACTGTCGCCTGCCTTGCCGGGTCATGCCCGCTTCCGGGCTTCACACCACCTGCAGCCCTTCCGCTTGTTGCGGGGTCAGCTCGGTGACGCTCCAGGGCAGGCCGTGGGCGTTGAGGTCGGCCATGAACGGATCGGGATCGTGCTGCTCCATGTTCCAGACGCCGGGTTTGCGCCAGGTGCCTTCGAGCATCTGCTTGGCACCGATCATCGCCGGCACGCCGGTGGTGTAGGAGATCGCTTGCGACCCGACCTCGGCGAAGCAGGCTTCGTGATCGCAGATGTTGTGGATGTAGAGCGCCTTGGGTCGGCCATCGCGGACGCCGGTGATCACGTTGCCGATGCAGGTGCGGCCCTTGGTGCTCTTGCCGAGGTCGCCGGGATCGGGCAGCACCGCCTTGAGGAACTGGAGCGGGATGATCTCGACGCCGTTGTAGAGCACTGGGTCGATGCGGGTCATGCCGACGTTGCCGAGCACTTCGAGGTGTTTGAGGTAGTTCGGCGAGAACGACATCCAGAACTGCGCGCGCCGCAGGGTGGGGATGTGTTTGGCGAGCGACTCGAGTTCCTCGTGGTACATCCGGTAGATCTCGTAGGTGCCCACGCCGTCCGGGCAGGTGAACGGCTGGTGGAGCGACATCGGCGGGGTTTCGACAAACCGGCCGTCCTCGAAGTGGCGGCATGGCGCGGTGACCTCGCGGATGTTGATTTCCGGGTTGAAGTTGGTGGCGAAGGCCTTGCCGTGGTTGCCACCGTTGACGTCGATGATGTCGAGCGTGTGGATCTCGTCAAAGTGATGCTTGAGCGCCCAGGCGGTGAAGACGTTGGTGACACCGGGGTCGAATCCCGAGCCGAGCAGGGCCGAGAGTCCGGCCTTGGCGAAGCGCTCCTGATACGCCCATTGCCACGAGTATTCGAACTTCGCGACATCGCGCGGCTCGTAGTTCGCGGTGTCGAGGTAATCGCAGCCGGCCTCGAGGCAGGCATCCATCAGCGCGAGGTCCTGGTAGGGCAGTGCGACGTTGATGAGCAACCGCGCGCCGCTGCGGCGGATCAGCGCGGCGGTTTGCGCCGGGTCGTCGGCATCGACCTGTGCGACCTCGATCGTGCGGCCGGTGCGTTGCTTCACCCCGTGGGCGACGGCCTCGCATTTGGAGAGGGTGCGCGACGCCAGCGTGATGCGGCCGAACACCTCCGGTACCATCGCGCACTTGTGCGCCACGACATGACCCACCCCGCCCGCTCCGATGATCAACACGTCGTTCATGATTGCTGCGCGGAAGGGAAGGCGCGGAACTCACGACTGGCAAGGAGGAATGGCCACCATTGGAGAGCAGGAGGTTTCAAGTGGTCAGTTTCAAGCTTGAAGAAAGAGAAGGTTGATCGGGAAGGGGAGAAACATGCGGAGCACAAGGGGTTGCGTGTGGGCTCCCGCCCGCCCACCATGTTGCCGTAGTTTTTATGATTACTAAAAAATTCCGAGTGACGATTGCCGATTTCCGGCGCTTCGGGCTTGCCAGCGTGCGCCTGTGCGGAAGCATGGGCGCATCGTCGCCCACTCCATGGAATCCATCCGCATCGAATCGGTCGTCAAAGATTTCGGAACCATCCGTGCCTTGGACGGGATCGACCTGAACGTCGAGCCCGGCGAGTTGTTCTTCCTGCTCGGCGCGTCTGGGTGTGGCAAGACGACCCTGTTGCGTTGCATCGCCGGATTGGAGACGCCGACCTCCGGATCGGTGCACTTCGGCGAGCGCGAGGTGACGCGGATGCCGCCGCACAAGCGCGAGGCGGCGATGGTATTCCAGAGTTACGCGTTGTGGCCGCACCTGACGGTGGCGCAGAACATCGCGTTCGGCTTGGAAGAGCGGAAAGTTTCCAAACCCGAGATCCGCCGACGGGTCGAGGAGGTGCTCGAGATGGTGCAGCTCCCCGGGTTCGGCCCGAGATCGATCGACCAGATGTCGGGCGGTCAGCAACAGCGGGTGTCGCTGGCGCGCGCGCTGGTGGTTCGGCCGCGTTGCCTGCTCCTCGACGAGCCGTTGTCGAATCTCGACGCCCAGTTGCGCATCGAGATGCGTTTGGAAATCCGGCGCATCGTCAAGGAGAACGGGCTGACCGCGGTGTATGTGACGCACGACCAGGAGGAGGCGTTGGCGATGGCCGACCGCATGGCCGTGCTTACCCGCGGGCGAATCGGCCAGGTGGGCACGCCTGAAGACGTCTACCGCAACCCGCTGAGCGCCTACGTCGCGCGGTTCATCGGCGAGACCAACATCATTCACGGCGAGCTGGCCGGCTTGGAGGGCGAGATCGCAGACGTGCGGACGGCTGCCGGGATCCTGCGGGGCCGCGTCACCGATCCGCGCTGGAAACCGGCATCCGGCGATACCGTGCGGCTGTCGATCCGCCCCGAGGCGTGGCGGTTGCACAAGAAGGAAGGCGACAATCCGCTGCCCGGCACCGTCGCGGTGCGCAGCTATCTTGGCCAGCGCATCCAATACTGGATCGACACCGCCGCGGGCAAACAACAGGTCGTCGAGATGAATCCGCACGTCATTCACGAGCCCGGCGACGATTCGATCATCCTGCATTGCCGCGCCGACGATGCGGTGGTGCTCAAGCCGTGACTTGTCCCCGCGCATGAGCCACCGTCGCACATGGATCGTGATCGGGTTGTTGGCGGCGATCGTCGCATTGCCGATCTCGCTGCGCCGCGACACCGCCACGGCCAGCGCGCGCAAGGCGGACGACCGGCTGGTGGTGATCACGCCGCACAATGAATCGATCCGCGCCGAGTTCGGCGAGGCGTTCGCGGGGTGGTGGCGTGAGCGCACCGGGCGCACGATCCACATCGACTGGCGTACGCCCGGAGGCACATCGGAGATCCGCATGGTGCTAGACGCCGGGTTCAAGGCGGCGGAGGAAACCGGCAACGCGGGGATCGGCATGGATGTGTTTTTTGGCGGCGGTGAGCCGGATTTCGCGGGTCAGGCGAAGAAGGGCCGCTTCGTGCCGCTGCGCGTGTTCGACACGCATCCGGAGTGGTTTGTCGAGGGCGGACCGATCCCGGCCGGGTTCACCGGCGAGCGCTATCGCGACGAGGCGCGCACGTGGACGGGCGTGTGCATCTCGCAGTTCGGCATTTGTTTTAATCCTGCGTTTGTCGCCCGGCTCGGTTTGGCCGCCCCCGCGGTGTGGAGCGACCTGGGCGACCCGCGCTACCTCGGCACGCTCGCCTTGGCCGATCCGACGAAGAGTGGGTCGGTCGCGCGGACGTTCGAGTTGCTGGTGCAGGGCGAGATGCAGCGCGCGCTGCGCGAGCGGCCGGACCAGCGCGACGCGGCGCTTGCCGACGGCTGGGCCCGCGGCTTGCAGTTGATCCAGCGCATGGCGGCCAACGCGCGCTACTTCACCGACAGCGCGTCGAAGATCCCGCATGACGTCGGCCAAGGCAACGCCGCCACGGGCATGTGCATTGATTTCTACGGCAGATCGTACGCGCACGATCTGGTCGGCCGCGACGGCGAGCCGCGGGTGGTGTGGATCGCGCCTGAAGGCGGCACGACACTGAGCGCCGATCCGATCGCCGTGCTCAAGGGCGCGCCGAACCCTGAGGTGGCGCAGTCGTTCGTCGAATTCTGCCTTGCGCCCGAGTCGCAGCTGTTGTGGTTCACGCGGCCCGGAATGCCGCACGGTCCGGTCGCCCGCGCGTTGCACCGCACGCCGATCCGCCGCGACGTGTACACGCCCGAGCGGTTGGCCGCCTCGACGCTCACCGGCGTGCGGCCGTATGACGATCCGGGCAATTTCACCTACGATCAGAAACTCACCGGGCGCGCGTTCAACACGCTGCGTCAGTTGGTGAAGGTGATGTGCATCGATTC
>VHCM01000081.1 GCA_016871685.1 Verrucomicrobiota bacterium | reverse complement strand
ATCCGGCAGTCCGTCGGTGTCGACGGGAAGCCGGACCAGCGACACCGCTGAACCGGCGCGCTTGAATTCCGGGCTCAGCACCCAGCGGGTGTCGGCGGGCGCAAGCGCGAAGGAGACGAGCGTGGGTGGCACGTCGAGGTCGTTGAAGCTGCCCGACATCGAGTCCTTGCCGCCGATCGCCGCGACGCCGAGTGCCTGCTGCGCGTGGAAGGCGCCGAGCAGTGCGGCGAAGGGCAGTCCCCATCGCTTCGGGTCGTCGCCGGGTTTTGGAAAATACTCCTGCAGGGTGAGGCGGATGTCGCGCAGGTGTGCTCCGGCGGCGATGCACTTGCAGACGGATTCGGTGACTGCGGATGCGGCACCGTGGAATGGAGACGCATCGGAAATCCACGGATCGAATCCCCACGCCATGATCGTGCAGGTGGTGGTGTCGCCGTGGAGCAGCGGCAGCTTCGCCACCATGGCATCCGGCGGCGTGAGTTGATGCCGGCCGCCGAATGGCCAGAGCACCGTGCCCGCGCCCACCGATGCGTCGAAGCGTTCGCCGAGGCCGCGCTGCGACGCATGAGCGAGTGATGCAAGGTGCCCGGCGAGTTGATCCGGTCCGCCGCGTTGGGTCTGCGGGACCATTGGTCGCGCGACCCGCACCGAGGCCTGCTGGCGCACACCATTGGTGTCGAGGAACGCGCGCGAGAGGTCGACCACCTTCTTGCCGCGCCAGCGCATCACCAGCCGACCACTGTCGGTGACCTTCGCCACCGCGGTGCATTCGAGATTCTCCCGGTCGGCTTCATGGATCAGGAACTCCGCGTCCGCCGGATCAATGCAGACGGCCATGCGTTCCTGCGATTCGGAAATCGCAAGCTCCGTTGCGTCGAGGCCGTCGTATTTTTTCGGAACGGCGTCGAGATCGATGTCGAGCGAGCGTGCGATTTCGCCGATGGCGACGGAAACGCCGCCCGCGCCGAAATCGTTGCAGACCTTGATGCGTCGCGCGACCTCGGGGTGGCGGAACAGCCGTTGGATCTTGCGCTCGGTGGGTGCGTCACCCTTCTGCACTTCCGCCGAATTGCCCAGCGCGTGCTCGTCGTGTTCCTTCGATGATCCGGTCGCGCCACCGACGCCGTCGCGGCCGGTGCGGCCGCCGATGAGCAGGATCACGTCACCGGGCGTGGGCCTGCCGCGCACGACCTGCGACCGCGGGGCGGCGGCGACCACCGCGCCGATCTCCATGCGCTTCGCGATGTAGCCGGGGTGATAGACCTCGGCGACCTGGCCGGTGGCCAGGCCGATCTGATTGCCGTACGACGAGTAGCCCTGAGCAGCGACGCGGCAGATGGTTCGCTGCGGCAGTTTTCCGGGAAGCGTTTCGGAAACAGGCGTGCGCGGATCACCGGCACCGGTCACGCGCATCGCCTGGTACACATAGGCACGGCCGGACAGCGGATCCCGGATGCAGCCGCCGAGGCAGGTCGCCGCACCGCCGAACGGTTCGATCTCGGTCGGATGGTTGTGTGTTTCGTTTTTGAACATCACCAGCCAGTCCTCGTCGAGGTCCGAGCAAAACGTGTCCTGACCGTTCCCGCTGCTTCCCCGTCCGCGCACGATGATCGATGCCGCATTGATCTCGTCGGACTCCTCAAGGTTGTCGAGCACGCCGCGGGCCTTCAGATCGCGCATGCCGGTGAGTGCGATGTCCATCAAGGTCACCGGATCCCCATCGCGGCCGAGCTTGCGGCGCGCCTCGAGATACGCTTCCCATGCGCGCCGCACCGGCTCCGTGCCATCGTCGAAGACGATATCGTCGAGCCGCGCGTGAAATGTCGTGTGCCGGCAGTGGTCGGACCAATACGTGTCGAGCACGCGGATTTCGGTGACGGTCGGGTCGCGCTGCTCTTCGTCGCAGAAGCAGGCCTGGCAAAACGCCACGTCGGCAACGGACATTGCGAGTCCGAGGCGGTCGCGCAGCATTGCCGGGTCGTCGGTGCGGAATCCATCGATCCGCGCGACATCGTCCGGTGGATGCACGACTGGTGCGGGCTCGTGCTCCGTCACCGGCACTTCATGAGAGTCCACCGGGTTGATCACGCGGGCTTTCACCGCGTCCAGCGACAACGGCGAAAGCCTGCCTTGCAGAATGATGACTTTTGCACACCGCACTTGCGGGCGCTCGCCGCCGGTGAGGATCTGGATGCATTGCGCGGCCGAGTCGGCGCGCTGGTCGAACTGTCCCGGAAGGTATTCGACGGCGAACGCGGACTCGTCGTCGCCGATGACGACCGACGGGCTCAGCACGTCCACCTGCGGTTCGGAGAGGATGGTGGCCGCGGCCATCGCGAACTGGGCGTCGTCCAGTCCGTCGATGTCGTAGCGTTGGAGAATGCGGATGCCTTCGAGACCGGTGATGTCGGGCGAGGCGTGCAGTTCGTCGAGCAGGCGGCGGGCCTCCGCATCGTGGCCGGGTTTCTTTTCAACGAACGTTCGATGCATCTGCGGCCGGGCGTGGGGAAGCACCGTATCCTAGGGGATCGGTGGTGCCGGGCAAGCCGAATGGCTTGAAGTCACCCTCACAATCCCGCCATCACCGAATCGCGCAGCCGCTGCAGTTCGGTCGCGGGTACCGGGGTGGGATCCGGATAATCAAATGTCCTGCCCTCGAAGTTGCGCAGCGTGACCGATCCCGGCGCGGCATCGACGACGTATTGCGGGTTGAGCGGGATCTTGCCGCCGCCGCCGGGTCCGTCGATGACGAACTGAGGCACGGCATAGCCGGTGGTGTGGCCGCGCAGCCCTTCGATAATGTCGAGGCCCTCGGCCACCGGCGTGCGCAGGTGCGACGACCCGTTGATGAGGTCGCATTGGTAGAGGTAGTATGGTCTCACGCGGCACATCAACAGTTTGTGGACCAGGGTTTTCTGGATCTCGAGCGAGTCATTGACGCCGCGCAGCAGGACGCTCTGGTTGCCGAGCGGGATGCCGGCGTCGGCGAGTCGGCCGAGCGCGTCGCGCACCTCGGTGGTGAGTTCGCGAGGGTGGTTGGTGTGGATCGAAATGAACAGCGGATGGTGTTTGCGCAGCATTTCGCAGAGCTGCGGGGTGATGCGCTGCGGAAGGAACAACGGGATGCGCGTGCCGATGCGCAGGAACTGGAGGTGAGGAATGGCGCGCAGGCGGGTGAGGATGCGGTCGAGGCGCTCGTCGCTGAAGAGCAGGGGATCACCGCCCGAGAGCAGGACATCTCGCACCTGCGGCGTTTGTTCGAGATAGCGGAATGCGGCGTCCCAGCGCGTCTCGAGTTGTTGTTCGCCCACGCCGGAGACGACGCGCGACCGCGTGCAATAGCGGCAGTAGGACGCGCAGCGGTCGGTGACGAGGAACAACACGCGGTCTGGATAACGGTGGACGAGGCCCGGCACCGGCATGTGGGAATCCTCGCCGCAGGGGTCGGCGAGTTCTTCGGGAGCGGTCCACCCTTCTTCGAGGCGCGGGATCATCTGGCGACGGATCGGGCAGTCGGGATCGTCGCGGTCGATCAGGTTGAGGAAGTGCGGGGTGATCGACATCGCGAGCTTGTTGCCCGCGAGAAGCACGCCGGCGCGTTCGACGTCGGTGAGTTCGATCCGTGATTCGAGTGCTTCGAGCGAGTCGATGCGGTGGCGCAACTGCCAGGTCGGATCGTTCCAGAGTTCCTGCGGGACGTCCGGCCAGTGGCCCGGTGCGTGTGAGATGAAGGTCGGCTCAAGGTCGCTGGCTCGCATCGGGGGGAACAGGGATGGGGGAATTTCCGTGGGGAACCGCATGCTGCAAGCAAGAATCAGGGCAGGTCGGCGCAACGACGGATGAATTCGACGAGGCGCCCGGCGGAGGCGGCCAGCATCGCGGGATCAGGCGGGGTGGCGTCGGCTTCGCCGGGGAGCATGATTGGCCGGGTCGCGACCCGCACGGCAGGCAGGCCGGATTGGAAGAGCCGACTCGCGATGTCGCCGTCTTCGCCGAGACAGACCACCTCCGCGCCGAGGATGTCGCCCAGTCCACTGGTGTGGCGCAGCGCGGATGCGGTGGTGTCGCGGCTGCTGAACCACAGGGTTTCGCCCGCACCCATGGCTTCGATGCAGAGGACGATGTCGTCGCGCCGGATCATCCCGGCGATTGAAGCGACGGTTTCCATCACCGGGGATCCGGGGTCGTTGGCGTGGGGTGCGAAGAGGAAGTGGACATCCGACATCAGGCTGTCGCCGACCAGTGCCTGCGCGGCGGCAAGGGTTGCGGCGATGCCCGTGGCATTGGCTTCGACACCGCGCGATCCGGGATGGCTGTCATACGCGCAAACCACCCAGACGGCGCTGCGTGACGGAGTGTTTCCGGGAAGCGTCGCCAGCAGCAGCGGCCATTCAAGCGCGCCCTGGATGCGGCGTACCGGATAGCCGGTGTTCGACGGGCCGAGCGTGCCCTCGATCATCGATGCGATGCGCGTGAGGTTGGCGCGTGCGGCATCGGTCGACCGGTTGCGTTCACCGATCACGTTGGTGATCTTCATGACATCGGCGGCGAGGGATTGCGCCGACACTTCCCGCGCGAATGCCTCGCTGAGTTCGCGCCCACGCTGCGCTTCACGTTGGAAATACCACCACAGCGCCACGCCCGCCGATGCGACCAGCCATAAAGGCAGGGCGGTCAGTGCGATGCGCAGCCATGGCCGGCCGCGCCGGGAATGCGTCGGCTCGTTCATGATCGCGGTTCATCCGGCCCGCCGCCGCCGCCGGTTTCGATTTCCCGGCGCATGCGTTGGGAAATCAGCGGGCGCGCCATGCCGTAGGCGAGGTAGAGGCTGAAGAGCACCACCGGCATGATGTGGCGCAGTTGGATCGTGATGTAAACAAGCAGCACGGCGACGACGATCGCGCCGAGCGTGCCGTGTGTGCGCAGCCCGACCTGCTTGAAGCTCGGGTAGCGGATGTCGCTGATCATGAGAAGTGAAAGCCCGACCATCGCGCCGGCCAGCACGTATTTCCAAACGGTCTGGCTCAAGTCGTGATCGTTCTTGTAGAGGTCGATCAGGAAGAACGTGACCGATGCAATGAATCCCGCGGCCATCGGGATGGGCAGTCCGCGGAAGTCGCTTGATCCCCCGGGTTTCGGCGGCAGCATCGCTAGGCAGTTGAATTTGGCCAAGCGCATCGCCCCGCAGATCAGGTAGACCAGCGCGATCGCCCAGCCGATCTTGCCGAGCGGGTAGAGCACCGCGCGCGACAGCAGCATGGCCGGTGCCATGCCGAACGAGATGATGTCCGCAAGCGAATCAAACTCGCGGCCGAAGGGCGAGTCGCGGCCGCCCATCCGCGCGAGACGGCCATCGAGCAGGTCGAAGAGGCAGGATCCGAAGATCAGGAGAATCGCATACTCGTAATAGCGGCGGGAGATCTCGTAGTATTCCTTCATCGAGAGCGGCCCTTCGCCCGCGATCCGCTGCACCTCGATCATCCGGTTGACCTCGATGAGTCCGGCGAAAATCATCAGCACCGCGAAGAACCCGCAGGCGAGGTTGCAGGCGGTCATCAGGTTGGGCAGGAAGTAGATCCGGACCTCGTCGGCATCGCGTGGCTGGCGCACGCAGTGAGACTAAACCGCCCGACCGGATTTGGAAACACGGGAAAATTGCGGATGCGCCGGGGCCGGGATCTGCTAGAATCCGGCGATGAAATCGGATGCGGTGACCGCCGATGCGGTGATGTCGGCCATTCTCGGGGCCCTTCCCGGGGCGCGGCGCGCCTTGTTCGCGCGTTACCACCTCGGGGGTTGCGGCAGTTGCGCGTTTTCCAATGACGAGACGCTGCGGCAACTCTGCGAGCGCTCGGGCCTGGATCCCGACGAGGTTCTGGCGCATCTGCGCGAAAGCCACGCGCACGATCTCGCGATGCTGGTCGAGCCCGTCGATGTGGCCGGGCGGGCCTGGCGCTGGATCGATATCCGAACGCGCGAGGAGCACGAGGCGATCGCCATCGCGGGGTCCGAGCTGCTCACCCAGGACTTGCAGCAGCGGATCTTCGCCGGTGATCCCGATGCGGAGATCCTGTTGTACGACCACCGTGGTGCGCACGTCCTCGATCAGGTCGCCTGGTTCCGCGGGCACGGGCTGCGCCGCGCGTTCGGCCTGCGCGGTGGCATCGACGCGTGGTCGCTCGAGGTGGATCCCGGGGTGCGGCGCTATCGGCTCGAAATCGGCGGCTGACCTGTGCTGCGTGAGTTCACTGACGCGCGATTGCGCGAATCGCGTATTCCGGCGAAGCCGCGCCGGTGCGAGGGTTGGCTGTTTCCAACATCATGAACGCGCCAATCCATTTCCGAAACCATCCGGCATTCCGCTTCACGGGTCGTTTGAATGTGCTGGCTGCATGCTTGGCCATTGGTATTGCCACCGCATCCGCGCGTGATCCCGGGACAGGTGACCGCCTGCTCGAGAAATCGCGCGAGGTCGAGGAGCAGGTGTCGGGCTTTTTTCACGACACATGGAATCGTGTATGGAATTCCGATGACTTCGTCGGCCCGCGCGGTCGCGCCCTCACCAACATGTCGACCAACCTTCGCGAGCGCGATGATACGTATCTGCTGCGGTTGCATCTGCCGCGACACGACGTGAGTCAGGCGTCGGTGGAGCTTGGTGGCGACGGAACGCTGCGCGTGCGCGTACCGGCCAGTGGTGAGGTCGGCGCGTATGAGCAGAACCTCGCGCTGCCCGCTGCCGCGAAAGACGGCAAGCCACAGGTCGAGACGCAGGCAGCGCGCCATCTGATGATTATCATCGTGCCGAAAGCACCCGGAGCGGAAACCGTCGCTGGCGCGCCATCGGCTCCGGCCGCGACTCCCGCCACACCGTTGCCGGCTCCCGATGCCGATTGGGACCGCCGCATGCTCGAGCGGATGAGGATCATGCGCCGCGACATGGACCGCATGATGGACCGCGCGTACGAGGAACTTCGCGACATGCCCGGCGCGCGGCGCTTCAGCGGATCGCAGTGCTACGCCTCCTCGACCGAGCTCCGTGAGGAGAACGGCCGCTTCGTCGTGCGTTGCTACATTCCCGAAAGCCTTGCCGAGCAGGCCAAGGTGACGATCGAAGGGCGGCTCTTGCGAATCGAATCCACCGGCACGATTGCCGCCGGATCCGCTGCCGCGCACATGGCAAAAGCGGTGCGTCACATCGAATGGATCACGCTGCCGGAATCGGTCGATGCCGCGCGCATGACGGTCGAGCGCAAGCAGGGAATGTTGCTGATCACCGTGCCCAAAGCGGACGGTGCCTGAGCTGATGCCAGCGTCGGTCACCACGTGGCTCTGGCGCTGACGACGGCTTGGAATCCAGGCTCGTTCTGGCCGGAGCCGTGGATGCGGTCATTTGCTCAACGGATCGAGTCGTGGATTTGCGCGAGGGCAAGCAGCGTGTAGGACGTCACGAGGATCGGGTCCGACTCCATCCATCGTCCGTTGCTGTTCACCCATGAGCCGTCTTCGCGCTGCAGGGTCAGCAGTTTGTTGCCGAGCTCGCCGCGCCAGTCGACCTCGCGTCCGCCTTCGAGCGGGAAGTCGCCGAAAGTGGAAGCGCCGAGTGCCTTGGCCATTGCCTGATAATAATAATACAATCCCTGCGCGCCCATGCCCGGGTTCTCATCGAGCGTGTAGTTGCGTCCGAGCCATTCCTTGACGGCTTTGACGCGCGGATCGTCGGGGCCGACCTTGGCATAGACGAGCGAGAGCAGTCCGGCGTAGGACATCGACCCGTACGAGCGCAGGGCGGTGCGGCCTTCCGGTGTTTTTTCCTCGCCGGCCTTGGATTCGTGGGGCGAGTACGAGAAGCCGCCCTTGTTTTTCGGATCGTCCGATGCCCATTCCATGTCGTTGGTGGCCTCGAGGTTCTGGCAGCGCGAAAGGAAGGTGATCGCGGCGTTCCAGTCGAGGTCCGGCTGGTCACCGTGGCGTCCGTCGTCGATGATTTTCTTCGAAAGCGCGAGCGCCTCGATGGCGAGCACGGTGTTCGAGAGGTCCGCGTGTTCCTTGTTCGATCCGTAGCCGACGCCGCCGTCGTTGGATTGGTCGCTTTCCTTCTCCTTGCCGAGGTCCCATTGGTTTTCGATGAGGTGTTTGCGTGCGCGGACGATGGCCGGTTCGAAGTCGCGACGTCCGGCCGCCGTGAGTGCGGTGACGGATGCGGCGGTGTTGTAGACGGTCAGTCCTCGATTGTAGATCCCGCCGTCCTCCTTCTGCTGTTTGAGCAGCCACTGGAATCCTTTTTCGACCGGAGCGGGGAACGGGGCGTTGCGGTCGAATGCCGGGTCGCGCACGATGGCATTGAGTGCGAGCGCGGTGATGGCGGGGAGCTGGCCGTCACCCCATTGGCCGTCGGCCTGCTGGCGCGAGAGCAGCCATTGGTTGCCGCGCCCGATGGCGAGGCGGATTTCCTGGCGCAGCGATTCATGCCGCGGCGGCACGGATTGCGCGAATACAGGCAAGGATAAACAGGCGATGAGCAGGGAAACGGTGGATTTCATGGGTCGGCGGGGAGTGTGGGATTCGGATCGGGAGAGAAGACGAGAGTGACTTTGGTTCCGGGTTCGGGGATGCGGCCGGGGTAGGGGATCCAGACATCGTCGTCGTCGTTGTCGTCGCCCGGGTAATTGAAGATCGCGGCGAGTGACAGGTAGATCGCGACGATGTCGCCGGTGGTTTCGGCGGCGAAGCGGCCGTTGGAGACGCGCGACCCGCCGTAGACCCAGGATCCTGCGGGCATCGCCGCCTCGCGCACGGCGTGTTGGATCCAATCATTCACCGACAGGCGCTTGATCGTGCCGTTCGACTCGTGTTCGACATCGATGCGAAGTCGCGCGCCCTTGCGGGTTTCGGCGGGAACCTGCGGGTATTGATCGGAGAGGCCACCGGTCTTGCTTGGCAACGGGTAGAGTTCCGGCGACGGTTTGAATCCGAGCAGGGTGAAGGCGAGGTTGAAGTCCGTGGGGGAGGCGTCGGTGACAAACAGCGACTCATGGATCTTGCCGCCTTGATGCACCACGAGGAATTCAATCAACCCCTGGTCCATGTTAACGATGGCAGGCAGGCGCACCTCGCGGGTCGCGGGATCAAAGGTGACCGCGCCGATGCGGAAGCCGCCGCCGTCCACGGGCACCACCGATGGTTGCGGCCGTGCGTCGGCGGGTGGCGCGGTCGGCGGATCCGCCGCCACGGCGAGGGCGGCCATCGCGATGCCGATGCCACAGGGGGTCAGGATGCGGGAGATCGGATTCATCGGCGGCATGGTCGAGGATCGCCGCGGTTTTCCCACGGGCAAGCCCCTGCGCCACAACCGATGCCGCGGCGACGGGGCGGCGTCAACCCCACGCGATGGTCGGAAATCGACCGATGGCGAGGCGGAGGGATCGATTTCCGACCCGGTTGGAGCCACACGCCCTAGGATTCGTCGCCTGCCAGTCCCATGCGGCGCAGTTTCTGGCGGAGCGTGGGGCGGGTGCATGAGCCGTCGCCGGGCAGTTTTGGACGGCCGACCGCGTGCCGATCCCGGGAGTGCCTTTTCAAAAGTAGGACACGTTTTAGGACACAGTCCTTGGCCGCCGGATTCGGAAATCTATGAAAATCAAGGAAGTACCCCGGCTTGGATTCGAACCAAGGACCAATTGATTAAGAGTCAACTGCTCTACCAACTGAGCTACCGAGGCATGGGATCGTGGCGGACAACGCCGCCGACGGACTTTGAGACTAATGCGCTTGCGGCGGATCGGCAACCCGAAACT
>VHCM01000080.1 GCA_016871685.1 Verrucomicrobiota bacterium | reverse complement strand
TCACGCCCGCAAGGATCCGGCATCCCCCCCCTCCCGCCAAGGATCTTCACAGGGAGAAATGAGCCCGGTGCATCATGATGAACGACAATAAAACAAACGGTCGTCATAGGAAATTGTTGTAATCTAGTTCATTTGTACCCTGAAATTTCCTCAAATGTATCCCGAATCGCATTGCCACTGGTCTCCGGGGAGGTGTTGATCGGGCAGCACCCACTTCCCCCATCATGAAGATCCGATCCGCCTTGAGCGCCACGCTAGTCGCTTCCTCACTCGCCACCGCATCCGAGTCCGTCCCACCGCCGCAGCATTGGGCCTGGTGGGCGGGCGATCAGGCACCGTTGTTCGACGAGGCGTTGCGGGTGGCGGGCTTGGATCAGACAAGGTTCCGCTTTTCACCGGAGGTGGTGGGTGCGTGGTTTGGTGACAAGTGGCGGCTGCCGGCCTTTGATTTATTCTTCGAGAACCCGTGGAACTGCAGTCCGTATGGAAAGGACATGGCGGCGACAGCGCGGAAAAACGCACCGGGCATCCAGAGCCTGCAAGTGCAGGCGCAGGTGTCGGCCGGCGTGAAGGTGCGCGACAATTTTTACTCGAGCGCGATGAAGCTCTACGCAGGCATGGCCGAGTCCGATGGTCCGCTCGCGCTGGCCAAGGCGCTTGAAGCGGCCGGCGCCGGCAAGGCGGAGGAAATCGCGCGCGACGCGTCGTATGCGAAAATCCCCGAGGCGGCATCAACGAGCGCCGCGCTGATCCTGCGCGTCCTGCGCGACACGCTGGCGTTTCACAAAATCTCGGTGATCGATCCGCTCAAGAACGCAGGCCTCGAGCCCGCCGAGGTGTACGAACTCATGTACGGCGATTTGTTCTGGGGGCCGGACAGCGATGATGACGCGGTGCTGCCCAATGACGTGCGGTTCGCCGAAGTGAGCCGCATGATGAAAATGGAGAAGATGGTCGATGCGGTCGATTTCCCGCTGATGGCGCGCGGCGGCAACCTGCTCGCGATGGTGGTCGATGACGCCAATCAGCGACTGCACAACGCGAAGAAAGAAGGCAAGACCGCATTCGACGGCGACTTCGTGGTGAACACGCCCTACGGCCGCGTGAGGATCACCGGTGCCGCGGACCACCAGCACAATGCGGACGACCAACACGACCTGCTCACCATCGACCTCGGTGGCAACGACCGCTACTTCCGTGGCGCGGCAAGCGGCAACCCGGAACGTCATCCGGTCTCGGTGATCATCGACGTCGATGGCGACGACCTTTACGAAACGAAAGGCACGGCCGCGTGGCTGGAGCGCTTGGAAAAAGGTCCGCGCGGGCACGAGCCGGGATTCCGTCAGGAAATCCGCAGCGAGCACTTCCCCGCCTTCGGTGCCGGTCTGCTCGGCTACGGGTATCTCGCCGACCTCGCCGGAAACGACCGTTACTTCAGCCCGGTGGGAGGACTCGGCTACGGCAGCATCGGGCTCGGCGCGCTGGTCGACGTGAAAGGCAATGACACCTACCGCGGTGACACCGGCGTGCTCGGCGTGGGGATCTTCGGGTTCGGCACCTATGCCGACCTCGAGGGCGACGACCAGCACGACGTGCTGCAGAAGAGCCTTGGCTACGGCGGCACGCTGGGCGCGGGCACCGCGGTGAACCTCGGCGGCAACGACCGCTACACCGCCGATGTGAAGAACGTGAAGTACACCTGGTTCAACAACCTGGAGCCGGGCAACATCAACCTGAGCATGTCGCTGGGCTTCGGCTTTGGCCGAAGGGCCGACATGAGCGACGGCCACTCGTGGGCGGGAGGGATCGGCATGCTCGTCGACGGCGGCAAAGGGAACGACGTGTATTCCTGCGGCATTTACGGCATCGGCTCGTCCTACTGGTACGCGCTGGGCCTGCATCACGACGACGGCGGCAACGACGACTACACCTCCGACTCGTACTCGATCGCCAGCCCGCCGCATTTCACCGTCGGCGTCGTGATCAACGACGAAGGCAACGACGTCTGGCGCGGCAGGAGCTCCCGCGCCTGCGGGTTCGGCCGCGATTTCTCGATCGGATGGTTTGAGGAGGGCGGCGGCAACGACGTCTACTTCTGCAGCGACTCGGCCTTCGGCATCGGCAACCTCAACAGCCTCGCGGTGTGCTGGGACAAAGGCGGCGACGATGTCTGGATCGCGCGCAGCAACTCGTTCGGTCAACCTTACATGGAAAGCGAGAACAACATCCGCGATCTCCCGGTCAACTGCGGGCTGTTCATCGACGCCGGCGGCAACGACCGCTACCTCAAACTGCCGGAGGGCATGAGCAGCTTCGATGTCGATCCAAAGGGACCATTCGAGTTCGAACCTTGGGACGTGATCCGCGACGGCGGCACCAAATCATGGCGCAACCACGTGCCGTGGCCGGAGAGCAAACTCAAGATCCCCCAGCCCGGATCGACCGGCGCGGCGATCGACCGCAACTGAGTCCCGACTACCCGCGGGCCGGACCCAGCGTCTCGCCCGCGAAAAACTCGGGTATCAGCAACCGGTGGTCGTCGGGCCGCGCGCCTTCGTTCACCGCCGAGAGCACCATCGCCGCCACCGTGCGGCCGAGCTTGGGCGCGTTGTGACGATAGCAGGAGATCTGCGGCACCGCCGTGTCGAGAAACAGGTCGTTCACCCGCGAGACCACCGAGACGTCGTCGGGAATCGAGAGATTCGCCGACTGCAGGCAGGACATCAGCGGCCAGACGTAGTTGGGCTGGCTCACCACCCAGGCCGTGGGTCGCTGCCGACGGCCGAGCATGCGGCCTGCAGCCGCACGAACCCCTCCGCCTGAGAGTTCGTGCCTCACGTCGAGCACCCGCGCCTTGACTCCCGACTCACCCGCAACCTGACACATCGTATTCAACAATTGTTCTTCGGCGACCAAAGGGAAATCGGGTCGCAGCAGCGCGATGCTGCGATGGCCGAGCCGCATCAGTCTCTCCATCGCATCACGGGCGATTGCCTCGGTGTCGTAACCCGCGGAGGGGATGCCGATCGAAGCCGTACGCGCGCCCATTTGCACCACCGGCAGTCCTGACGATTCGAACCACTGCTGCGCGAGTTCCGGGCAGAACAACAGCACCCAACCGGCGATGTGCTTCTGGCTCGTCATGCTTTTGAGGGCACGCAGCATTTGCCGCGGCTTCATGAGCGGAAAATGATAGAACCGGTACGAGTAATCCGCCGCCTCGATCTCGCGATGCAAGTGATGGAGCGCGGTCCGGGTGATGCCGACCATTTCGTGCCCTTCGAACAACGAGAGCACCCTCACCTCGCGCGCCTGCTTCGGTCCGAGGCTCTCCTGCCACAACGCGGAGGCCACCACCCTGCGTCGCCGACCGTTGCCTCCGCCGCGCAACACTCCCTGGTGGTGCAGCACCTTGAGCGCCTTACGCAACGTGCTGCGGCTGATCTCGAATTCGTCGCACAACTCGTGCTCGGTGGGCAGGAATCGCGACCAGCGGCCTTCAAGCAGGCCCTGCTTCATGATGGAGACCGTCTGGTCCACCAAGGTCGTGCGACGCGGAATTTCGTGGGACATGGGATGGCGGCTGAAGGGGTTGCGGGATTCATTCGTCCACCGGCATCGCCCGCGGAACCGCGGCGGGTTGCGGCTCTGCTTCGTCAACCGGCTCGGCACGCGGAACCGCGGCGGCCGCGGCATCGGCATCGATGGAATCGACCGGTGACGCCTTGGGTGCCGCGTCGATGGCGGGACGAATCACCGGCTCCTCACTGGGTGGCGGCGGAGTCGCACGCATCTTGATTTCCACACGACGGTTCACCGATTGTGCGTCGATCCCTCCCGTGGTCACCAGTGGCCGCGACCGACCGAATCCACGCGGATGAATCTTCGAGTCGTCCATCCGCAACGACTCGGTGAGGTAGCGTTTCACCGCGGCGGCGCGACGGCGCGAAAGATCCAGGTTGAACGCGTCGCCACCGACCAGATCGGCATGACCATCGATCCAACAATGCATCGACGGATTCCGGTCCATCAAGAGCCCGAGTTTCATCAGCCCGACCTTGGCACTTTCGCGCAGATCGGCGCTGTTGAATTCGAACAACAAATCGCCCGGAAGCATCGTGTGGCTCGCCAGCAGCAGGTTGGGCGGCAGCTCGAGCATCTCGTCGAGCGTCGCGGCACCCTCGCTCGCACCGCGGCCGATCGAGTCGCGGAGCGATTCGCCCGCATCCCAAGCCCCTGTCTCACCCGGCACCATCGTGCCGGGATCGACGGTGAGTCTGCCGATCGCCGATGGCTCGATCGCCTCCGGCTCGCGGCCCAACTCCGGCATGCCCGCATCAAATTCATACTGACGCAGTGCGTCGGAGGCCGCATCGTCACGACCCGCCCTGGAGGCAGGATCACTCAACTGCAACGCGTACTCCGCCTGCTCGATCTGTGGTTTGATGTCGATTTCACGATCCTCCGGCAAGGCCGCCAGAAGATCCACTTCCTCCATCAACGCAGCCGCCTGGACCGGCGGAGTCACTTCCGCCTCCGGAGCTGCAGGCGCATCCGCATCGGCCGCTTTCGCATCCACTTGGCGGATGCGGATCGGTTGCGTATTGATTTCTGCTACATTCCGATACCTCAGGCTGAAGTCCATGCGGTCGAGCAGCAAAAACACCGCGAGGTGCAGCATCACCGACAGGGCCAGTGCGAGAATCGACCAGCCACCGAGGTGGTCGGGCCCGGGCAGTCGGTCGGCGACGCGGATGAACGCAGGTTCCTCGGCCCGTTGGAGATTCGACACGCACGGATATTGCATTTGACCCTCATTCATGCAAATCATCTTGCCCGCAACCTGCCGGGCCCGCCCGGCCTGGGTTGTTCTATCCCCAAACCCCACCTGCACGATCATGGCCTCGAAAAAGACGACCAGGAAGCAGACCGCCACGCCCTCCGCCCGCGCGAAGGCACCCGCCAAGACCAAAACGCCGCCGGCCGCGGCGAAATCGCGCAAGCCTGTGACGGCATCGAAACCCCGCGCCACCACCGCCCGGAAAAAAGCAGCCACACCGAAAAGCGAGTCGAAGCCGAAAGCAAGCCGTGAAGCCGTCGCACACGCGGCTTACCTCAACTACCGCCGCCGCATCGAGAAAGGCCTGCCGGGTGATCCACACGGCGACTGGCTCGAGGCCGAACGCCAACTCGGCCTCGGCAAGTGATGCCACGCCTGTCGCGCCCACCCCACGTCCCGTGAACTCCTGCCAATCGCTCGGCGTCGGCCTCGCCGGATTCGGAACCGTCGGCGCTGGTGTGTGGTCGGCGCTCCGCACCCATGCACCACTCGTCGCCGAACGCAGTGGCGGGCGGATCGAGCTCACGGTGACCCGGATCCTCGTGCGCGATCCGGCCAAGCCGAGAAACCTCCCGTCACCGCCTTCCGCGGAACTCCTCACCACCGACTGGCGCGAGTTGGTCGATGACCCGTCGGTCGACATCGTCGTCGAACTCATCGGTGGCACCACCACCGCTTTCGACATCGTTGCGGCCGCACTCAAGGCACGCAAACCGGTCGTCACCGGCAACAAGGCGCTGCTCGCCGAGCGCGGTGCGGAGTTGTTCGATCTCTCGCGCCGCCACGAGACACCGATCCATTTCGAAGCGGCCGTCGCAGGCGGCATTCCGATCATCCGTGCGCTGCAAGAATCGTTCATCGGCAACCGGATCCTGTCGATCACCGGCATCATCAACGGCACGTCGAATTACATTCTCGACCGGATGACCGATGCCGGCATCACCTTCGAGGCCGCGCTGGCGGAAGCCCAGGCGCTCGGCTACGCCGAAGCCGATCCGTCGCTCGATGTCGACGGCCGCGACGCCGCTCACAAGGCGCTGCTGTTGGCCACACTCGCCTACGGATTCCCCATCGATCCGTCGCAAATCGACGTCAACGGCATCCAGCAGGTCAAACCGTCGGACATCCGCTTCGCCAAAAGCCTCGGCTACGTGGTGAAGCTGCTCGCGGTGATCCGCGAACATCCGGACGGCGCGGTCGAAGTGCGCGTCCAGCCATCGTTCATCGCACGCTCGAACATCCTTGCCTCGGTCCACGGCGTGTTCAACGCCGTCGCGGTCGTCGGCGATGGCGTCGGCGAGTCGGTCTTCTACGGCCACGGCGCGGGAGCACACCCCACCGCCAGCTCGGTGGTCGCCGACCTCGCCGAAGCCGCACGCGCGCTGCGCTGCCCGTCCGGACACCGAGGGTTCCTGCCCTACCGCAGCAACGGCCGCGTGCTGCCGGCGGGCGATACCTCGACCGCATCGTACGTCCGCTTCGATGTCACCGATCGACCGGGCGTGATGGCCGAGGTCGCGCAGGTGCTCGCGCGGCACGGCATCGGGATCTCCGGCACCCACTCGCCGGTCAATCCGCAGAATCCGGACGCGGATTTCGTCGACATGATTTTCCTGCTGCACACTTGCCCGCTCGGCGTGCTGCGCAAGGCGCTTGAGGAAATCGAAGCTTTGGACTGCATCAACAGCACCCCGGTCGTCTTCCGCATCGAAAGCCTCGGCTGAGCACCCGTGCATCCGGCCGATCCAGCACGCGGCGCGACCGTAGCACCGGTCTTTCAGGCACGCCGGTTGCGCAAGGTGTACCAAACCGGCGAAATCGATGTGGTCGCACTCAACGAGATCGACCTTGATCTCGGTCCAGGCGAAATGGTCTGCCTGCTCGGCGCGTCCGGCAGCGGCAAGTCAACGCTGCTCAACATCCTGGGCGGGCTCGACGTGCCCAGCTCCGGTGAACTGCGCTACCGTGGATGGCGGCTTGATGGCGCGGACGAAGGACGACTCACCCGCTTCCGGCGCAATTGCGTCGGTTTCGTGTTCCAGTTCTACAACCTCATTCCGTCGCTCACCGCCCGCGAAAACGTGGCGCTGATCACCAGCATCGCGCCGGATCCAATGGCACCCGAGGATGCGCTTGCGATGGTCGGACTTGCCAATCGCATGGACCACTTCCCATCCCAACTCTCCGGCGGCGAGCAACAGCGCGTCGCCATCGCCCGTGCGATCGCCAAACGCCCGGAAGTCCTGCTCTGCGACGAGCCGACCGGCGCGCTCGACGTCGTCACCGGCATCACCGTGCTCGAAGCCATCGAACAGATCAACCGTGAGCTCGGCACCCTCACGGTCCTCATCACCCACAACGCGGTCATCGCCGGCATGAGCGACCGCGTGCTTCATCTCTCCGACGGCCGGATCGTCGGCGAAGAGCGCAATCCACAGCGTCTCGCGGCTTCCACCCTCACTTGGTGATCCGCCGATGATTCATCCCCTCGATCGCAAGTTGTTGCGCGACCTGTCCCGAATGAAGGGTCAGATGCTGGCCGTGGTGTTGGTCATGGCCTGCGGGCTGGCGATGATGATCATGATGCGCAGCCTGATCCTCACGCTCGAGTCGGCCTCGCGCTCCTACTACCAGAGCCACGCGATGGCCGATGTGTTCACACGACTCAAGCGCGCCCCGCTGGCCGCGGCGAGGCCGATCGAATCCCTTCCCGGCGTCGCGACCGTCGAGGCGCGTGTCTCGGTGGACGTCACACTCGACCTGCCGGACATCACCGAACCCGCGACCGGCAGGCTGATCTCGCTGCCCGCCGACGGCGGTCCGCAAAAACTCAACCGGGTGTTCCTCCGCGAAGGACGGTTTCCGCATCCACACGAACGTCGCGCGGTGGTGCTCGGCGAGGCGTTTGCCAACGCCAATGGCATGCGGCCAGGCGATTCACTGGTGGCGGTGATCAACGGCCGACGCGAAACCCTCACCGTCTGCGGCATCGGGCTCTCGCCCGAATTCGTCTTCGAGGCCCGCCCCGGCGAAACCCTGCCGGACCACAAACGGTTCGGCGTGATGTGGATGAACCAGCGTTCGCTCGCCGAAGCCTATGACATGGATGGCGCCTTCAACGACCTGTGCATCGATCTCGCGCCCGGCGCCGCGGCCGTACCGGTGCTGGCCGATGTCGACCGCTTGCTCGCCCGCTATGGCGGCGGCGGCGCCCACACGCGCTCCGACCAAGAGTCGGCCGGCCGCATCGAGGACGAACTGCGCGTGCTGCACTCGCTCTCGTTCGCCTATCCGATCGTGTTCCTGAGCGTCGCGGCATTCATGGTCCATTCGGTGCTTTCCCGCATCGTCCGCCTGCAGCGCGAGCAAATCGCCCAGCTCAAGGCGCTCGGCTATTCCTCGGCCCAGGTCGGAGCACACTTCCTCAAGTTCGTGTTGGTCATCGCCGCACTCGGAACCTTGGTCGGCGGCGTATCAGGCAGCCTGCTCGGCAACCACCTGCTCGGACTCTACACGGGATTCTTCCGTTTTCCGGAAATCATCTATCAGACGGATCTGCGCGCGCTGGGCATCGCGCTGGGTGTCAGCCTGGGCGCCTCGATCATCGGGGTCACGGGCAGCGTGCGCCAGGCGGTGAAACTCCCTCCCGCCGAGGCGATGCGGCCGGAAGCCCCGCAGGACTTCCGGCCGTCGCTGGTGGAACGCCTCGGCTGGAGCCGATTCGCCGGACCGGTCTTCCTCATGGCGCTGCGCAACATCGAGCGCCGCCCGTGGCGCGCGGCGTTCACCGGCTTCGGCCTCGCGCTCGCAACCGGTCTGATGGTGCTGCCCAACGCACTCGACGACAGCGTAAACCACCTGCTCACCTTCCAGTGGAACCGCCAGCAACGACAAGACGCCGCCGTGTTCCTCAACGAACCGACCGGCCCCTCGGGATTGCACGACCTCGCCAACCTGCCGGGAGTGAGTCTCGCCGAACCCTTGCGCAGCGTGCCCGCACAACTCATCTGCGGCCACCGCTCACGCAGGCTCACGCTCACCGGACTGCCGCGCAACGCGACGCTCAACCGACTGCTCGACCGCGATGAGTACCCGGTCGATCTGCCGCCGGACGGATTGGTCATGTCCCGTGCGCTCGGAGAAATCCTCGGCGCGAAACCGGGCGACACGGTGCGCGTCGAGGTGCTCGACGGCCGACAGCCGAAGACCGATGTCGTCGTGCGCGGATTTGTCGAGGACTTCGCGGGACTCGCCGCCTACATGGACATCGATGCCCTGCGGCGCCTTCTCAGGGAGGGCACCACGGTCAACGGCGCGTGGCTGTCGGTCGATTCAGCCGATTGGGAACGGTTCATGCGGAACATCAAGGAAACGCCGCGGGCCGCGTTCGTGCTCGTCAAAAAAGAACAACTCGCCGCGTTCCGCAAGACGACCGGCGAGAACATCGGCATCATTCGCCGACTCTACCTCATGCTCGCCACCATCGTCGCTTTCGGTGTGGTCTACAACAGCGCGCGCATCGCGCTGTCCGAACGCAGCCGTGAACTCGCCACCCTGCGCGTCGTCGGATTCACCCTGCGGGAAACGCGCGGCGTGCTCATGGGCGAGCTGTCGGTGCTGGTGCTTCTTTCCCTGCCATTCGGCCTGCTGTTCGGCCACGGACTCGCCGTTCTCGTGCTCACCTCGTTCCAGACCGAGACGGTGCGCCTGCCGCTGAGGATCGAGCCGTCGAGCTACGCGGCCGCGGCCGCGGTGGTCCTCACCGCCTCCGCCTGCTCGTTTCTCGTCGTGAGCCGCATGCTCGCACGACTCGACCTCGTCGGTGTGCTCAAGGCCCGCGCTTAGAGCATTTTGCTCAAATCTGTAGCCGGTGGTTGGGTGTGAGTGTGGGAAATGTGCGGCTTCGCCGGATTTGAAAAAAGCGGAATCTGTTGCCCATGGCTGCGTTGTTGCTCAGTCGTGGATGTC
>VHCM01000079.1 GCA_016871685.1 Verrucomicrobiota bacterium | reverse complement strand
TTCTTCAATCCGACGATGGCGACGATGTCGCCGGCTTGCGCGGATTCGATTTCATTCCGGTCGTCGGCGTGCATTTCCACCATGCGGCCGACGCGCTCGGTCTTGCCGGTGAACGAGTTCAGGATCGTGTCGCCCTTGCGGATCGTGCCCGAATAAATGCGGGTGAACGTGAGGGCACCGAACTTGTCGTCCATGATCTTGAATGCCAGCGCGCGCAGCGGTTTGGACGGGTCGCTCACCGCGAAGCTGCCGGTCTCGTTTCCTTCGGCATCGACCTCGGGAAGCGGCTTCACCTCGGTCGGCGAAGGAAGGAAGTCCACCACCGCGTCGAGCACGAGCTGCAGTCCCTTGTTCTTGAAGGACGATCCGCAGTACGTCGGGAAGAACGCGAGGTCGATGGTGCCCTTGCGGATGCAGCGCTTGATGGTGTCGACATCCGGCTCAACGCCTTCGAGGTACTTCTCCATCACTTCGTCGTCCTGCTCGACCGCGGTCTCGATCATGGCGGCGCGGTATTCGCGGGCCTTGTCAACCATGTCGGCGGGGATGTCGGTGACCTTGAAATTTTCCGGCTGACCGGACTCGTCCCAGACGTGGGCCTTCATCGAGAGCAGGTCGACCACGCCGATGAAGTCGCTCTCGGTGCCGATCGGCAGCACCATCACCAGCGGCTGGGCGCCGAGGACGGTTTTGACCTGCTGGACAACGCGGTAGAAATCGGCGCCGATGCGATCGAGTTTGTTGACGTAGATGACACGGGAAACTTTTGAGTCGTTCGCGTAACGCCAGTTGGTTTCCGACTGGGGCTCCACACCGCCGGATCCGCAGAACACGCCGATGCCACCGTCGAGCACCTTGAGCGAGCGGTAGACCTCGATGGTGAAATCGACGTGGCCAGGCGTGTCGATCACGTTGAATTGATGACCCTGCCAGAAGCAAGTCGTCGCCGCCGACTGGATGGTAATGCCGCGCTCGGCTTCCTGCTCCATGAAGTCCATGGTCGAGGCGCCGTCGTGCACTTCGCCGATTTTGTGAATCTTGCCGGTGAGTTTGAGGATGCGCTCGGTGGTCGTGGTCTTGCCGGCGTCGACGTGGGCGAAGATGCCGATGTTGCGGTATTTGGTGAGGTCTTTCATGGGAAATCGCGGCGGGAGGGGTCGGATCCGAAGATTCGGGCCGCGAATTGCTAGTCGGCGAGCCGGATTTGGCAATCCCGGAATGCGGGATTTTGCGAACCGTCCGAGACGTCACCGATCGGAAAACCCGGACAACAAGACCCAAAATCCTTACATTTTATGGGAAATTCAACCTTTCCTGAATGCTTGCCACCCCATGCGGATCCCGCTAGAAACGAACAACCCCGACTTCGAAACCATGACGAATTCCACCGCCGACAAACCCGACATGGCCCTGTTCTGGGGCTGCTTCATCGCGTTGATCACGACCTCGTTCGCATTCATCACGCGGGCCTTTCTGGTCAACGACCCCGGCCTCTGGCCCGCAGAGTTCGGTCTCGACAAGGTGCAGGCACAGGAACTCTTCGGCGCTGGCATCTGGCCATTCGCGATCTCGATCATCCTCTTCAGCCTCATCATCGACAAGGTCGGCTACCGCAGCGCGATGATCTTCAGCTTCGTCTGCTACGCGCTCTACGCGGTGCTGGCCCTGCAAGCACACTCACTGCTGCATCCGGGAGGCACGGCTCTCGAAGGCGAGGCGCTCAAGGCCGCCCAAGACAAGGCCTGGACCTCGCTCTACTGGGGGTCGGTCATCCTCGGCCTCGGCAACGGCACCGTCGAGGCGTTCATTAACCCGGTGGTCGCCACCATGTTCCGCAAGGATAAGACCAAGTGGCTCAACATCCTCCACGCCGGCTGGCCGGGCGGACTCGTCCTCGGCGGTATCCTCTCGATCCTGCTCGGCGCCAGGGTCGCCGAAGACTGGCGCATCCTCGTCTACCTCATTGCACTGCCGTCGGTGATCTACCTGCTCATGCTCCTCAAGGCGCGGTTTCCGCTCAACGAACGCGTCGCCTCCGGCACCAGCTACCGCGAGATGCTCGCCGAGTTCGGCGTGCTCGGTGCCGCCATCGCCGGCTACCTCGTCATCAAGCAGCTCGGCGTGGTCTTCGATTGGTCGTCCGGCCTCACCTGGGGCCTCATCGCGCTCTGCGTGCTCGCCTACGGCATCTACTGCCGGTCGCTGGGCAATCCGCTGTTGATCATCCTCTGCATCATCATGATGCCGCTGGCCACCACCGAGCTGGGCACCGACGGTGCGATCACCGGCATCATGGAGGAGCCGCTCACCAAGGCCGGACACAATCCGCTGTGGGTGCTCATCTACACCTCGGCCATCATGATGGTGCTGCGCTTCTTCGCCGGGCCCATCGTGCACAAGCTTACACCGCTCGGTCTGCTCGCCGCCTGCTCGGTCCTCGCCATCACCGGTCTGTTCCTGCTTTCCAGTGTGGCAGGCATGGCCGCCGTCTTCGCCGCGGCAACCGTCTACGGCATCGGCAAGACATTCTTCTGGCCGACCATGCTCGGTGTGGTTGCCGAACAAACGCCGAAGGGCGGCGCGCTCACGCTCAACGCGATCGCGGGCATCGGCATGCTCACCGTCGGCATCCTCGGCGGACCGATGATCGGCAAGATGCAGGAGGACTCGGTGCAGGCGGCGATCCGCAAGGACATGCCCGGCGCCTACGAGCGGATCTCGCGCCCCGACACGTACTTCCTCGGCGCTTACAAAGCGGTCGATGAAACCAAGGTCAAGGAACTCGGCGGCGAGGATGCCGCGAAGGTCGGCACCATCGCCAAGCAGGCGAGGCAGGGCGCGCTGGCCAACGTCACCGTCTTCCCGGCGTTCATGCTCGTCTGCTACCTCGGCCTGATCCTCTATTTCCGCTCGAAGGGCGGCTACAAGGCCGTCAGCCTGGGCGGCCACTGAGCGGCAATCCGAATCCGGGCGGGCGAGACCCGTGTGATCCACGAGATCATCGATCACCTGCCGGTTGTCGGTGGTCGTAGTGGTGAAGGTCGGTCATCGTCGCGACGTGTATCGATGAATCGATCCGAAACCATCGCATCGACGGCAACCAGCATCGCCCCCTGAAATCGGACGCCGCCGGATCCAATCCAGTTGCTGACTTCACTCGCGGACGGTGCTTGATTCGTCCGCGCCCATGAGCCGCATCGAAACCATCGACATCGTCCTGCCGCTCGACGCGTCGGAGGACACCGCGGCACGCACCCGCGCGGCGGCACGGGAACTCGGCGTCGCCGCGGATCGGATCGGCGGACTGCGCCTGCGCAAGCACTCGATCGATGCCCGGCGGCATCCGGTGCGCGTCCGGTTGCGGCTGGAGGTGGCGATCGACGGACCGCTCGCGGAGGCCCCCGCGCCGCAGTGGTCGGCCCCGCCCCTGCCGCGCCAGGCACCGGTGGTGGTCGTCGTCGGCTGTGGTCCCGCCGGCATGTTCGCCGCGTTGCGCTGCCTCGAGCGTGGCCTGCGTCCGGTCGTTCTCGAGCGCGGCAAGGACGCGAGCGCGCGGCGCTTCGATCTCGCGCCGATTCTGCGCGAAGGCCGGCTGGTCGAGGATTCGAACTATTGTTTCGGCGAAGGCGGCGCAGGCACCTTTTCCGACGGCAAGCTCTACACCCGCGCGACCAAACGCGGTCCAGTCGCGAAGGTCTATGACATCCTCGTCGCCCACGGCGCGCCGGAACGGATTCTCACCGACGCCCACCCGCACATCGGCTCGAACCTGCTGCCGAATGTCGTCAAGGCCATGCGCCGCTCGATCATCGACGCGGGCGGCGAAGTACGCTTCCGCACGAAAGTCGTCGATTTCGTCATCACGCAGGGACGCATCCGCGGGGTGATCACCGCCGATGGTGGTGAAATCGCGGCCGACGCGGTGATCCTCGCCACCGGCCACTCGGCGCGCGACATCTACACACTGCTCGCGAGTCACTCGATCCTGCTCGAGCCGAAACCGTTCGCCGTCGGCTTCCGCATCGAACACCCGCAGCCATTCATCGACCGCAGGCAATACCACCTGCGCGATCACGAGCCGCGGCCACGACTGCTGCCCGCCGCAAGCTACCGGCTCGCGACGAAAATCCGCGATCGCGGCGTGCATTCGTTCTGCATGTGTCCCGGCGGATGGATCGTGCCCGCAGCCACCGACCACGACGAGGTGGTCGTCAACGGCATGAGCCTGTCGCGCCGCGACTCGCCGTTCGCGAATTCCGGCATGGTCTGCGGCGTCGAGCCGGAGGATGTCGCATCCTTCGCGAAGGAGCACGGCGTGCTCGCCGGCATGGCATTCCAGAAATCACTCGAACAAACCGCCAAGCAGGCGGGCGGCGGCGGCCAACGCGCACCAGGCCAGCGCGTCGTTGATTTCATCGACGGCAGGATGTCCGCCGACCTGCCGGCCACGAGTTATTTCCCCGGTGTGACCACCGCGCCGCTGCACGAACTCACGCCCGCGTGGATCACGAGCCGGATGCGCGAGGGCCTCCGGCAATTCGGCAGGCAGATCCATGGTTACCTTTCACGCGACGCCCTGCTCGTCGGCTTTGAAACGCGCACCAGCTCGCCAGTGCGGATTCCCCGCCGCGACGACACGCTCGAGCACCCGCAGGTCGAACGGCTCATCCCCTGCGGCGAAGGCGCGGGATACGCCGGAGGAATCGTCAGCGCCGCCATCGACGGCATGCGCGCGGCCGACGCCGTGAACACCTGAAAAATCCGGATCAAGCCTCCGCGACGATCCCGCGCAAATCCGCGGTCATTCCGTCTGCACGGGACTTGCGCCCGGTACCGATGCCATCCATAGTCGCGCCATGAGACATTGGAGCATCGTCGCCCTCGCCCTCGCGGCGGCATGGCCGCAGGCATCCGCGCAAGGACCCGCCGCGACATCGGCTGCCCCTGCCAAAGTGGTCGTCGTCCCGATCCGCGCGCAGATCGCCAAGCCGGAACTGTTCATCCTGCGCCGCGCACTCAAACAAGCGGTCGAAAGCGGCGCGGACACCGTGGTGCTCGACATGGAGACCCCCGGCGGCGCGCTCGACACCACCTTCGAAATGCTCAAGGCACTCGAAAAATTTCCCGGCAAAACCGTCACCTACGTCAACCGCGAAGCGATTTCCGCAGGCGCGCTGATCGCCGCCGGCACCGACGAAATCCACTTCGCGCCCGGGAGCGTGATCGGCGCCGCCGCACCGGTGCTCGCCACCGGCGGTGAAATCGACACCAGCATGCGCGACAAGATCGTCAGCTATCTCAAGGCCCGCGTGCGCGCGGTTTCCGAAGGCAAGGGCTATCGCGGACAAGTCATCTCGGCGATGATCGACAAGGATGTCGAGCTGAAGATCGGCGACGAAGTGATCAAGCCGAAGGGCGAGCTGCTCTCGCTCACCGCGCAAGAAGCCGTCAAAACCTACGGCGACCCGCCGTTGCCGCTGCTCGGCACAAGCATCCAGGACAACCTCGACGCACTGCTCGATCACCTCCACGGCAAGGACAACCACACGGTGATGCGCTTCGAAGTCACTTGGTCGGAGAAGGCCGCGCAATACCTCACCGCGGTCACCCCGCTGCTGCTCGGACTCGGACTGCTGTTGCTCTTCATCGAATTCAAGACGCCGGGTTTCGGCGTCTTCGGCATCGGCGGGCTGGCCTTGCTCGCCGTCGTCTTTCTCGGCCACCACGTCGCCGGCCTCTCCGGCCACGAACCGTGGATCGTCTTCAGCCTCGGCCTCGCGCTCGTTGCCGTCGAGGTGTTCCTGCTGCCCGGCACTCTGATCCCCGCCATCACCGGCGCGATCCTCATGCTCGGCTCGCTCGTCTGGGCGATGCTCGACCTCTGGCCGGGTGAACCGGTTTCCTTCGAAGGCGACCTGCTCGTGCGTCCGCTCGCCAATCTCGTCTCAGGCGGACTGATCGCCGCTGTCCTCTTCGTCGCGCTGCTGCGCTTCCTGCCGAAAGGCGGACCCTGGGGCGGCATGATCCTGCAAAGCGCTGTCGGCGGCGCGCCCGATGCTGTCAAACCGCTCCATGGTGCCGAAACGCTCACAAACCGGAGGGAATTGATCGGTCGTGAAGGCCGCGCGGTCACCGCACTGTTTCCCAGCGGTCAGGTGGAAATCGACGGCCTCCGCTACGAGGCGAAACTGCCGATGGGGTTTGCGAATGCCGGATCCGTTGTTAGAGTCACGGGCACCGGCGAATTCGGACTCGTGGTCGAACCCCTCTCATGAACCTCATCCTGCTGCTTTTCGGCCTCGGCATCGTCTTCATGGCGGTCGAAGTGCTCGTGCCCGGCGGCATCCTCGGCACGATCGGCGCGCTGCTCATGATCGGAGGCTGTGCCGCCGCTTTTTCGCAGTTCGGCTCCTCCGGCGGATGGATCGCGACCGCGGCGGCGCTCGTGCTCGCCTCCGCCGCTCTGTACATCGAGTTCCGCATCCTGCCCAACACGCGCATCGGCAAACGCGCGTTCCTCACCAGCGAAATCACCGCCACATCCAGCACCTTCGGTGAGCAAGCCGCGGGCTTGATCGGCAAATCCGCGGAAGCCGCCACCCTGCTCTCGCCCACCGGCTACGTCCGCATCGACGGAAGACAGTACGAGGCATTCTCACCCGCGGGACAAATTCCGCCTGGCACGCCGCTTTATGTCGTCGGCGCCGACAACTTCCGCCTGATCGTCTCCCCAACCCAACCCCACACCGCCTGACCCCATGTTCAACCTCCCCACCATCGGCCTCATCGTCCTCATCATCTTCGGATTGCTGATCTTCGGCATCATCATCTCGTTCTTCAGCGTGTGGCTTCGCGCATGGCTGGCAGGTGCCTACGTCGGCTTCACCGACCTGGTCGCAATGCGACTCCGCCAGGTGCCCTACGGCATGGTCGTCGACGCGCGTATCACTGCCAAAAAGGCTGGCATCGAAATCCCCATCAACGACATCGAGGCCCACTTCCTCGCAGGCGGCAACGTCATCCCCACCGTCCAGGCGCTCATCGCCGCACAAAAGGCCGGCATCGAACTCGACTGGAACCGCGCCTGCGCCATCGACCTCGCGACAAAGGGGTCGGGCAAAAGCGTGGTCGAAGCCGTGCGGACCTCGGTCGACCCCAAAGTGATCGACTGTCCAAATCCCGCCTCGGGCCGCACGACCATCGACGGTGTGGCCAAGGACGGCATCCAGGTGAAGGTGCGGGCACGCGTCACGGTGCGCACCAACCTCGACCGCTTCGTCGGCGGTGCCAAGGAGGACACCATCATCGCCCGCGTCGGCGAAGGCATCGTCACCACGATCGGCTCGGCCGACACCTACAAGACCGTGCTCGAATCGCCCGACTCGATCTCCAAGGTCGTGCTGCACCGCGGACTCGACGTCGGCACCGCGTTCGAAATCCTCTCGATCGACATCGCCGACGTCGACGTCGGTGAAAACGTCGGGGCACAACTCCAGGAAGCGCAGGCCGAGGCGAACAAGAACATGGCCCAGGCACAGGCGGAAATCCGTCGTGCCGCCGCTGTCGCACTCGAGCAGGAAATGGTCGCCCGCGTCGCGGAGATGAAGGCCAAGGTCGTCGAGGCCGAGGCCCAGGTGCCGCTTGCCATGGCCGAGGCATTCCGCAGCGGCCGCCTCGGCGTGATGGATTACTACCGGATGGAAAACGTGAAGGCCGACACCGGCATGCGCGAAAGCATCTCGAAAGAGGGCGCGTGAGCCGCCACTTCGGCCACCTTCCCGACACCCGAACCGAGCTTCCACGATGGACTGGCTTCTCGAACACTTCCAGTTCGTCGCGATCGCGCTGCTCATCGCAGGCTCGATGATCCGCAAGTTCCTCGAAGCCAAAGCGGAGGAACAGGAAGCGCGCCGCCGCATGGAGCAACCCGGCCCGCCCGAAGAAGCCTTCGAACCCTTCGAACCCGGCGGCCCTTGGGAGTCGTTCAAACCCTTCGAGCCGCCCCCCCCTCCAATCCCACAGCCCCCGGCCCAATCCGCGCCACCACCCGTCACGGCGTTCGAATCACAACAGGCGGCGATCCTTCAACGCCAGGCAGAGATCGAGGAGAAAATGCGCCGAATCCGCGAAGGCCGCACGGCGAAACTAGCCAGGCAAGCGAAACCCGCGAGAACGGCGAAGCCTGCTGCCACCGCCGTGCCGACCACGACCAGCTCGACCAGCATTCGCGGCACCCTGCGCAACCGCGGCAGCGCCCGCCGCGCCATCGTTCTGCGCGAAGTGCTCGGTCAACCGGTCGGCCTGCGCTGATCGTTGATCGATCGCACGGACCACTTTCTGCACGGCGATTTCCGCACCTGTCCCGCCGGTGCTTGCCCGCAGGCCGCGGATCGGTCAGCATCGCGATCCCGCCGTGCGCGATTCATTCGTCCACCTCCACCTGCACACCGAGTATTCGCTGCTCGACGGCATGATCCGCACCAAGGATCTCGCCCGCCGCGCGGCGGATCTCGGCATGCCCGCCGTGGCGATGACCGATCACGGCAACCTCTTCGGTGCCATTGATTTCCACCAACAATGCGAAAAGGCGGGTGTCAAACCGATCTTCGGTTGCGAAATTTACCTCGCGCCGCAGTCGATGCACGAGAAGAAGGAACTGCCCGGCCGCAAGCGCGCCACTCACCTCACGCTTCTCGCCGAAACCCTGCAGGGCTGGAACAACCTCTCGAAACTCGTCAGCAAGGGACACCTCGAGGGGCTCTATCACGGCAAACCGCGCGTCGATCGCGAGGCGCTCGCCGAACATGCCGATGGGATCATCTGCCTGAGCGGCTGCATCTCGGGGCCCGTCAACGAATGGATCCTCGCCGGCGACGAAGCCAAAGCACGCGCGGCCCTCGACGAACTCAGCGCGATCTTCGGCAAGGAAAACACGTTTGTCGAAATCCACGACCACGGGCTCGAAAGCCAGCGCCGCGTGACGCCCGTGCTCGTCAAACTCGCCAAAGACGCGCGCCTGCCGCTGGTCGCCGCCAACGACGTCCACTTCCTTCACGCGCAGGATCACGACGCACACGACGTCATGGTCTGCATCGGCACCGCCAAACAACTCGTCGACGAGAAACGCCTGCGCTACTCGCCTGAAGCGTGGCTCAAGCCACCGGCCGAAATGCGCCGGCTCTTCGCGGAATTTCCCGGCGCTTGCGACCGAACCCTCGAAATCGCCGAACGCTGCGATGTCCGTTTCCGGCTGGATCCCACATCGTCCGAAAAATACCCGCAATTCGGCACGCCGGACAGCAGCCCGCGCGAGGAATACCTGATGCGCCTCTGCCAGGAAGGCCTCGTCCGCCGCTACGGCACCGAAAAAGCGGCACGCGAGGACATCCAGGAGCGGCTCGCCTTCGAGGCCGGGGTGATCAATCAGCTCGGATTCGCCTCGTACTTCCTCATTACCGCCGATTTCATCCGCTGGGCGCGCGAGCAGGACATCCCGGTAGGCCCGGGGCGCGGATCGGCCGCAGGCTCGCTCGTCGCCTACGCCCTCGGCATCACCGACATCTGCCCGTTGCGCTTCGGTCTGCTCTTCGAACGCTTCCTCAACCCGGAACGCGTGAGCCCGCCGGATGTCGACATCGACTTCTGCCAGTCGCGCCGCGGCGAGGTCATCGATTACGTCCGCGCCAAATACGGCGAACGCAGCGTCTCACACATCATCACCTACGGCACGCTCGGCGCCAAAAGCGTCATCCGCGACGTCGCCCGCGTGATGGGCGTCTCCTACGGCGACGCGGACCGCATCGCGAAGATGATCGAGCCCAAGCCCGGCATCACCCTCGCCGGCGAATGGGAAAACAAGGCGGAACTGCGCGAAACCATCGAAGCCTCGCCAACCTACCGCGAACTCTGGAACTACGCGCTGAAACTCGAAGG
>VHCM01000078.1 GCA_016871685.1 Verrucomicrobiota bacterium | reverse complement strand
AGGAGTGTTCGCGCTGCGGGGCACGCGGATCGCAGCGACGCAGGAAACCGCCAATCGTTCCTGGCGCATCGATGCACAAGGAGGATTGCTGGAAACCCCGCTGGGTTGGATGCCCGTCGTCCGGCTCGATCAGCTCAAGGGCCGCTGGAATGACGGCGTCCTGCATCTCGGGGAATTGCGAGCGACCGCTTGGGACGATGCCATCCTCGCCGTCGGCGGCGAATGGAGACGCGACCCGAACGAAACCATGTTCGACGGCTCGCTGACCGGCATTCGCTGTGAAGCGCTCTTGCCGCCCGACTGGTCGAAGCACCTCCAAGGATCGATCGATTCGACATTCGCGTTCAGACATACCGACGGCCGCGCATCAGCTGAAGGAACGATTGATCTCCGTCGCGGTCTGCTGAGCGCTCTGCCGTTTCTCGATGCCCTCGATGCCTATGCCGACACCGGTCGTTTCCGCCACCTCGACCTCACCGAGGCGCGCGCCGACTGGATGTGGGAGCGTGGTCAGATAACTTTACGCAACATCGTCATCGCCAGCGAGGGGCTGGTGCAACTCGAGGGGGAGTGCATGATCCGCGGACGCGCCCTGGATGGCAGATTCCGGCTTGGCATCGCCCCGGGCACACTGCGGCGCATCCCCGGTGCGGAAAGCCGCGTGTTCCAACCCGGTACCCATGGGTTGTTGTGGTCGCCGCTTCGACTGAGCGGCACCTTGGACGAGCCCAGAGAGGATTTGAGCGAACGCCTGATCGCCGAAGCCGGGGTCCGCATGATCGAGCAATTGCCCGAATCCGTTTTTGAAGCACTGCGGCTCGACTCAGACGCGATCCAGCGCGATCCGCAGCCGCACATCGACCAAATCCGGGAAACCCTGCGCGACGGGTCGCGGGCCATCGAGGAAGTCGAAAGTCTGATTGATGGTATTTTGAAATCAAGGAAGCAAAAAAAAGGAGCCGAAACGGAATCTCCCGCCCGTGAATGAGGTGCGGATCGCCGATCCGATTTTCAAAAAGATTCTTTCATTTCTCCGGGATATCCGAGAAGCCAAACCCTTTTTGTCCTTCCTTTTATGGCGCATTTGTCACATGGGTTGGGTTGAGCGGGAAGCTGCACCGATGACTTGATTTTGTGTTTACCCAGTGTTTGCACAAGACTCGTCCGGCGGGCTGTTCCCCGCTTCACTCCGCCCCGTGATCCAGCCATCCGCCCAGCCTGAGTTGCGCAGCCGTCCCGCGTTCACGCTGGTCGAGTTGATCGCCGTGATCGCGGTCTTGGCGATCCTGTTGTTGGTGGGTGCCAATCTCTTCGGCGGTTCCGGTGCGCAGGCGCGCAAGACGGCGACCGATCAACTGATGGGGATGATCGAGCAGGCGCGCACGCAAGCGATCACGTCGCGCTCTTACGGCATCCTTGCGATCGCCGAGCCGGGAGACCTCGGCGACGATGGCATCACGCGCTGCCGCATCGGGGTCTTCACCGCCAGCGAGTGGCCGGAAGACGAGGGTGGCGTGGTGGAATGCACGATGAACGGGCGCTGGCGGATAGTGGAAAACGGCATCGTGCTGCTCGGTGGCAAGGTCGGCGAGATCGACAACGCCATGGACGCGCCGGAGCTGACGCTCAAGTTCGCGACGCGCGAGGAGCGGCAGGTACAGGTGCACGCGCTGGTCTTCAATCCACGCGGTGGGCTGCACCGCCCGATGGGATCGCAATCCGTTGCGATGCGCGTGGCCGAGGGCACTTACCGTCGCGATGAAGCGGTGCCGTTCGCACGCGGTGACTCGAAGACGATCGCCGAGAACCGCCTGAAGATCGGGCGCGTGACCGCAAGGCCCTACCGCATCGACTGAGCCATGCATTGTTCCGGAACCACAACCTGTCCCCGCGGCGCGACGCTCACCGAAGCGCTCATCGCGGTGGGCGTGCTCGCGGTGGCGGTGCCGTTGGTTTTCGGCAGCCTAGCCGAGGCCGGACGCTCCGCCGCAGCGGCCGAGGCCGAAACCCGCAGCACCTGGATCGTCGACACGTGCATGGACGAGATCCGCGCCTCACGTGAGGGCAAGCCGCGGTTCTTCACCGCCACCAAGACCGGCGAGCCGTTTCCCGCCGACGGCGAGGCATGGGCGCTCGGATTTTCCGGTGATGGCGCCCTGATCGGCAAGGTCGAGGGCGGGGAGTATGAAAACGGCGTCAAGGAGATGGACGGCAAGACTGTGCGCTACGTCGCGTCGATGCGCGGTGCCCGGCAGTCCGCGTCCGCCGGCAGCGGTGCAACAAGCAACGCCGACCTGTTGCTTGTCCGCATCAGCCTCGAATACCCCGCCGTGGCACCCGCCGCAAAACGCACGAAGCTCGATTTCCACACGCTGGTGCCATGATCATCACAGGAACCACTCCGCGCGGATTCACGCTGGTCGAGCTGCTCGCCTCGATGGCGGTGGGCGGCATCATCCTGCTCGCAGCGGCGGCGATGCTCGGCAATTCCGGTGCCGGCTACGAACGCGTGAGCAGCGGCATCGGCACTGAGCGCGAGGCGCGCGCGGCACTCAACCAAATCGCGTCCGATCTGGCCGGTGCCGTGTTCCACAAAGACACCCGCTTCGACGAGTCGTCGAACAACTGGAGAGACGATCGCATCGGCTTCCTGACGATGCAGCCCGACGAGGCGCAGACCGACCGGAAGCGCATCGGCGACCTCTGCGCGGTGAACTACCGGATCGAGGACATCACCAGCGAGGGCCGCGTCATCCGCAGCCTGATGCGCGGGTTTCGCGAAAGCTCGGAGGTCTTCGAGGCCATGCGTCAGGACAAGCTCCGCGACCTGTTCGAGCCCGAGCGCGATCTCGACGAGCCGATCGCCTTCGGCGTGATCTCGTTCGAGGCCCGGCCGAAAACCCTCGGCAACGACGGCCGATGGTCGGCGTGGTCGAAAAACGACACCCGCGCGCCAGACGCACTCGAACTCGCGATCGTCCTTGCGCGGCGTCCGCTCGCCAACCGGCTCAAGCAAGCCGCGGATTGGGATGGCACGACCGCGGCAGGGCGAGCGATCGGCAATGCGGATGAAGCCGACCGCAATCCGGAACTCGAGACCTACCGGACCATCGTGCGGTTCGGCAACCCGCAGGAGGAGACCGACGACACCGATGAGGCCGCACCCTGACATTCCCCACGCATCGCGCGGGTTCGCGTTGCCGGCGATCCTCGTGATCACCGGCGCGCTGTTGATCCTCGCCGTGGGTGCGTTGCTCATCTCGGGCATCGAGCGGAGCACCGCGCGCTCGTACATGGATCGCCAGCGCGCCTCTCTCGCGGCCGATGCCGCGCTTGAGGAAGTGCGCGGCATCCTGCTCAAACACGCCGCCAACGACGACTATCTGGTGGTGCAGCAGCAGTTTCCCGAAAAAGCGTCGGCCGCCTCGTCCGGATCCGACGAGCGGAAACCCGCGCCACTCATGGTGATCGCCCGCGGCAAGCCGGACAAAAGCGGCGGCGACACCGACAAATACTTTTACGATGCGGTGCCACTGTTCAGCACCAACCGCGCGGAGTCGGATTTTTCCGGCCTGCCGCTCAATGATCCCGTCGCGGGCAAGCGTGATGTGCCGATGCTGCTGGAAGAAGAGCGCGATCGCCTGCGCGGCCTCAAGGATGGAGAGGCGTATCAGGACGAGCGCGTCGCGGACTTCGACACGCTGCCCTATCTCGCGACGACCCATGCCGAATGGAAGGAGATCCGGGATGACCAACAACGGACGATTTCTCGCTACGCCTACTGGGTCGAGGATCTGCAGGGCAGGCTGGATCCGACCGTGGTCGGCAATGACGAAGGTCCCGGCGGTGATCACGCGCGACCTGAATGGCCGCATCCCGCGCCAGGCACGCCTGCGCCGAAACCGGCCGGTGACGAACCACCCTTGCGCGGAGTCGCGTTGTTCGCGATCGATCCCGCGGCCAAGGAAACCAAGGGCGATCAAGGTGTGGTGGGCTCCCAACTGCTCGAAGAACGCACGATGATGCTCAGCCCCGAGTCGATGCTCGCCGCGGCGACACCATCGTCACCCGCCGATCTCGTCGATGCGCTGACGCCGCCGCTCAAGCGTCTCGAGTCGCGGGTGGCGGATCCATCGGATCCACAGAACCCCGCATTGTCGTCGTATCCCGGACAGTTGGTTCACCCCGCGGCGCTCGCCGTCGAGGAATCGCTGTTTCCCAATCTGCGCCCCTATCTGGAACGACCGCTGGTCCCTTTCGCCGAAGGCATCGACCACAAGGCGGCGGGACAGGCGAAACTTAATCTCAACCGCCTGGTCGCCACCGGCGGCGAATCCGCGGTGAATGAGATGGCGCAATTCATCGAGCAGGCATTGCCGGTGTTCGACGATGCCAACGACCGGCCGGACACCAACCGACGCGAGCGTGCCCGCAAGGGCGGATTCCCCGACGACTACCTCAAGACGCTCGCGGCCGGTGCGATCGATTACGCAGACAAGGACAGCGAGCCGACGCTCAAGGCCGGATCGTTCCGCGGTCTCGACGCCTATCCCCTGCTCAGCGAGATCGTCCTGCACATCGACTTCCTCGGCGGCACGACCAAGGTCGGCAACAGCTACCTGCTGCGCTGGCGATTCAAGCTGTTCGCCGAACTGTGGAACATGACCAACCAGGACGTGAAGGGTGATGCCAGGCTCAGCTACGAGGTCAACTTGCAGCCCGAACCGATCGGCGCGACCGGCAACACGCTGCCGTTCGACTCGCCCACGCTGCTCGACGACTCCACCCAGTCGAAGCACAACCTCACCAAGATCAACGGCAAGTACTACGGCCCGTCGGTGGCCGTGGCACTCAAACCGGACGAGTATCGGTTCTACCAATTCGCCGAAGTGGAATACACGATCAAGTATTCCCCGTTCCTCAATTCAAACGGAACGCCGAGAATCGCCGAGTTCGATCTGATCGAGCAGGAGAACGAGGCGCGCGGCATCACGCTGAAATGGAACAACCAGGATGCCGATGTGATTCGCTCGATCGTGCGCGATCCCTATGGTGTGAGCGCCATCCGCACCAACGTGCCCGAGGCGATGTCCAAGGCCGCGATCCCCGGCCACAGCTACGGAGCCTACGGGTTCCACGTCAACAATATGGGCGATCCGCGCGTCTCCCATTACCTTCGCAACACGCGGCTCGGAGAAAACGCATATCCGGAAAACCTCAGCCCGAACCGCCGCAACATCCGGCGCGAAACCATCTACGACAAAGACCCCAGCAACGAGAAACGCCGCCACTATGGCCGGGTGATGCCGTCGGAGTGGCCGGATGGCGGGCACGACTCTCCCGTCGGCGTGTTTCGAACGGTATCGATCAACTCAGTGCTGCCCACCGACAAGCGTCCGGAATGGCCGACACCTCCGACACCGCTTGCCGAGAACGCGCCGCAACGGATTTCCAATCTGGGTTTTTTCTACAGCGCCACCGAACTGGGCCACGTCTTCGATCCGATCCTCTCGAGTCCGGCTTACAAGGATGTCCGTGCGGGCGATGGGTCCGGCACGCGCGACACCAACACGCTTCTCGCGGGCACCACGCCGCAAATGCCCGCGACGCGCAATCAATGGCCCGAGGTCACCGTGAACTCGACCAACAGCCCGGACTACGGCGGCGGCAACACGCTGCGGATCGGCAGGGCCGAGCACGACCGGTTCGATCGCCCGGGCGGCCGTGCCTCGCAACTCCTCGATCTGTTCCACACCGGCATCTCCACCTCGGCCGACGCCAAGGAGCGCGAGGGCAACGTCGTCCGCATCCAGGGACAGGTCAACGTCAACACCGCCTCGCGCGACGCGCTGCGCGCTCTGGCGGCGGGCATTCTCAAGCAGGATCCCGAGCTGCGCATCGTCTCGAATTGGCGCCACAACACCGCCTCGGGCGAGTATCGGCCCTTCACCACCAAAAGCGCTGGATCCTCAAGGGAGATGGGTGCGCCTTCGTCGCAAAAGATCGCCGACCACATCGCGGATGCGATGGTGCTCAATCGTCCGTTCGCCAGCGTGTCCGAGGTCGCCCATGTGAAAAACGCGAAGGGCGAGCCGGTGTTCGGCAATCGCGATTTGTACAAGGACGCGCTCAAGATCAGCGACGGCAACCTGATCCAATGGAACGACGCCGCCGCCGAGGAGGTCTTCGCACGCGTTTACGATGCATCGACGGTGCGCTCGCGCCACTTCCGCGTGTGGATTGTGAGTCAGGCGCTCGCACCCGTCCGTGCCGGTGCAAACACGAAACCGGAAGTGCTTGCCGAAACGCGGCGATCGTTCACCGTGTTTGCGGACCCCGGTGAACGTGAAACCGACGGCTCGCTCGTTCCCGCCAAGGCCAAGCTCCGCATCCTCCATGAAAGGGACTTCTGATCTTCTTCGTCGCGCCGTCGCCACCGGACGTCGGTGTTGCTGGCTCACCGGCCTGCTGGTTCTCGCCGCAACCCCGCCACAGCTCGGCGCGCAGGAATCCGCGGAAGAACCCCCCAGCGGGTTCGTGCGCCTCGCCAATGCCCTCGCCGAAGGCACCGGGCCGGTGCACATCGAAGTCGCGGGCGTGCGCGTCAACCCCGACGGCTACCAGCTCGGCGAAGTGACCGGCGGCATCCCGCTGCCGGTCGGCAACCAGACGGTGCGCATCTGGCGTCAGGGAACCAAGGAGGGCATCACACGCCTCAAGGTGGAGAAGAACGAGACGACCATCCTCATTCCATTCGCCGAGCGCATGCCGGCCACCGACGAGGAGCCGTCGCACTGGGCGGTGCGCGTGCTGCGGCTCAAGCAACAGGACCCGAAGGAGGACAAGACCGCAACGTTCATTTCGGTGTCGCGCAAACCCGAGCTTCAGGTCGAGATGCGGGATCCCGCGGGCCGCTGGTCGCCGATCACCATTAAGCGCCTGGCAAGCACGCAGACCGTGATCCGCTACCCGCGCGGGTATGTACCGCTGCGCACGGAAGAAGGCGAACTCACTTCGATTCCGGTTGGTGCCAACGGCAACTACGTCGTCCTCCTCTATGACGATGCCGAGGGCAAGGTGCGCAGCGTGAATTTCCGCGACCGCAAGCACAGCTTCCGAGCGGATTGAAGCAGGTGTACAGCGCATCGGCATCGGACACTCATACCATCCACCGCTCATCCACCGTCCATGATCCGTTGCATCGCCATCTGCTTGTTGGGGTTGTGGGCCGTGCCTGCATCGGCCGACCGCGTGAAGGTCGAGGCGCTCTATGCCCAGCACTGCGCCGCCTGCCATGGCGCGGAATACGAAGGTGGCGTGGGCGGTTCGCTCGTCGACGGCGAATGGAAGCACGGATCGTCCGACGAAGACGTGTACCGCTCGATCGCCAAGGGAAATGTCGAAATGCAGATGCAGGCGTGGGAAGAGGTGCTCAGCGCCGGGCAAATCCGCTCATTGGTCATCCTGCTGCAAGAGAAAGAACACCAATTCCGCGAAAAGCAGCAGAAGCCGCCGGTGCCTGCGGCTGGCGAGGTGACGAAGACCCGCATGCACGACTATCGCATCGAGACGGTGGTTGCCGATGGATTGAAGACCCCATGGGCGATCGCGTTTCTCCCCGACGGACGCCGGTTGGTCACGGAGAAGCACGGCGCGTTGCGCGTCATCGCGGCGGACGGCGCGCTCGATCCAAAACCCGTCGAGGGCACGCCGGAAGTGACTGACCACGGCCAAGGCGGGTTGATGGAGGTCGCGATTCATCCGCAATTCGCCTCGAACGGGTGGGTCTATCTCGGGTTCGCCGATGGCACGAAGGAAACCGGTCCGGACGGCAAGGAGCAAACGCGGTCGATCACTGCGGTGGCGCGCGGGCGGATCCGCGACCACTGTTGGACCGATCACGAATGGATCTACCGGCCCGATCCGATGTTCCGCTCACGCGCCGGCGTGCACTTCGGCACGCGCTTCGTCTTTCGGGACGGCTTCCTGTTTTTCGCAATCGGCGAGCGCGGCGGCATGATGGAGTCGCAGGATCTCTCACGGCCCACCGGCAAGATCTTCCGCCTGCAAGACGACGGCCGCGTTCCCGCCGACAATCCGTTCGCCGACAGACCCGACGCGATCGCCGGCATTTGGAGTTACGGTCATCGCAACCCGCAGGGACTCGCGATCGACCCGCGCGACGGATCGATCTGGAGCACCGAACACGGACCGCGCGGCGGTGACGAACTCAACCGCATCCGCGCGGGCGCGAACTACGGCTGGCCGGTCGTCACTCATGGAATGAACTACGATGGTTCGCCGATGACCGCCGAGACGACGCGCGAGGGGATCGAGGCGGCCGCCGCCGTGTGGGTGCCGTCGCTCGCCGTGTGCGGGTTGGACTTCCTCGAGGGCGACGTGTTTCCCGATTGGAAACACGACCTGTTTTCCGGCGGACTCGTCACCGAGGAGGTCCGGCGCATCCGCATCACCGACGGCAGAGTGGTCGACCAAGAGGTGATTCTCAAGGGCATCGGCCGCGTGCGCGACGTCGCCTGCGCGCCGGACGGGACGATCCACGTCCTGCTCAACCGACCCGACCGGATTGTCCGCCTGGTCCCGGCACGTTGATCGAAGGCGTCGCTTTGGCGATTTTTCCGGCTTTCCCGGGCCGAACAAGAATTTGACAAGCCCGCGTCGGCCCGCTACACCCTGCGCCCCGCGCGTGCCGCATCCTCGGTGCCGCATCCACCCCTTCCCCGCAATTCCGCCATGGCCACCAAGACCTCGATCCAAGCCGCTCCCCGCGCCCGCACCGGCTCGGGCCGCCTCAACCAGATGCGCCGCGAAGGCTGGCTGCCGTCCGTGGTCTACGGCCGCGGCACGGAAAACAAGAACCTCAAGATCAACGCGAAGTCGTTTGCCGAAGTGATGGCGCACAGCAGTTCGGAAAACATCGTCGTGAACCTCGAGATCGATGGTGAAGGCACGCGCCTCGCATTCCTCCAGGCCGTGCAGCACGACCCGATCACCGGCCACATGCTCCACGCCGATTTCCTCGCGATCGACAGCAAGACGGAAATCACCGCACACATCCCGGCTCACCTCCACGGCGAGGCACCCGGCGTCAAGGCCGGCGGCGTGATCGAACAATACATCCACGCGATCGAAATCACCTGCCTCCCCGACGACCTCCCCGAGACGATCCACATCGACATCTCGAACCTGCAACTCGGCGACTCGCTGCACCTCGGCGACATCACCTACCCGAGTGGCGTACGCCCGACCCACGCCGCCGAAGTCGTCATCGTCCACATCGGACGCGCTGGAGCTGGCGTGGTCGAGACTCCCGCAGCCGAACCCGAAGCAGCCAAGCCAGCCAGCGCATCCTGATCCGCACGGCCGCGTCGCTTCCCGCCTTTTGCATTCAGCGCCCGGGCCTCACCCCCCGGGCGCTTTTCATTTCCACCCACGGCCATTTCTGGAATTGTCATCCGCACTGCCCGACCGTGCCCCGTTTCTCCCTCATCGTCGGTCTCGGCAACCCCGGACCCGCCTACGAGCGCACCCGACACAACGTCGGCTTCCAACTGCTCGACCGACTCGCCGCGGCCGAAGGTGCCACCTTCGCCCCCGCCCCGCGCTGGCAGTGCCATCTGGCGAAACTCGCCGACGGCACCCTGCTCGCCAAGCCGCAGACGTTCATGAACCTCAGCGGTCAGGCCGTCGGCCGCCTCGCGCGGTTCCACCGATGGCAGCCGGACCAAATTTTGGTTATTTTTGATGATGTTTCAATTCCTTTTGGCACGCTGCGTTTCCGGGAAAAAGGCAGCGCTGGAGGTCACAACGGAGTGAAGTCGATCATCGAGCATCTCGGCAGCTCGGAGTTCCCGCGGCTCAAACTCGGGATCGGCGCCAGCGGGCCGGGGCGACTGGTCGGACATGTGCTCGGCTCCTTCGCGCCCGACGAGCTGCCCGAGCTGGAAAACATGCTTGCCACCGCGCTCGACGCGGTGCAATGCTCGCGCTCCCAAGGAATCGCCGCCGCTGCGAACCGTTATCATCCACGCCCCCCATCCCCCCCCCCCCCCCCCCCCACGGCCCCAAAAA
>VHCM01000077.1 GCA_016871685.1 Verrucomicrobiota bacterium | reverse complement strand
CGGGCGGACCTGTCGCGCAAGGAGCGAGGGAGATTGATGAAAACGCCGGCAAGCCGACCTCCACCCGGTTCCGGGTGCTTTGCCGCATGGCGGACGGCACCACTTTGTTTGAGGCGGATCCTCTCACGGGTCGCACCCACCAAATCCGGCTCCATCTGGCGCATCTGGGACATCCGGTGGCGGGCGATCCCTGCTATGGTGCGGGGGCTGCATCCGCCGCACTGCCGACGCTCGCTCCGGGCGATCCGCCGATGATGCTGCATGCATGGCGGATCGTGTTCGTCCATCCGATCACCGGCGATGAGGTCTCGTTCGAAGCACCGTTGCCCGGCTGGGCCGATTCCGCGGGCGATGCGTTTTTACCGGTTGCCAACCGCCAACCCGGGGGGATGCTGACGACGTGATGGATCTGGATGCCAACGCGACCACCGCGCTGCTGCCGGAGGTGTTCGAGGCGATGCTGCCATGGTTGCGCGATGGTCATGGCAACCCGTCGGCTTCACATCGTGCGGCGCGTGAGGCGCGGCGTGCGATCGAGACCGCACGCGAGCAAGTGGCCGCACTGATTGGCGCGGAGCCCGACGAGATCGTCTTCACCGGTGGCGGCACCGAGAGCGTGAACACCGCGCTGCATTCGCTCGACCTCGTCTGCGGCAGTGGTGCGGCGGTCACCAGCGCGATCGAGCACAGCGCGGTGCTGCGCACGCTTGACCGGCAGTCGCGTGAGACGCGCCGTTCGGACGTGGACGGAGGGGGACGCATCGTGTTGGATGACATCGGCCGCATGCTCGATGGCGCGGCATTTGTCTCGGTGATGTGGGCCAACAACGAAACCGGCGTGATTCAGCCGTTGGTGGAAATCGCGGTGATGGCGAAGGAGCGCGGACTGCCAGTGCACAGCGATGCGATCCAGGCGGTTGGCAAAATCCCGGTCGATGTGCGTGCCGCTCACGTCGATCTGCTCTCGCTATCGGCACACAAGTTTCACGGACCCAAGGGAACGGGTGCCTTGTTTGTGCGCCGCGGACTGTGTTTCGAACCGCTCCTTCACGGTGGCGGGCAGGAGTCGGGCCGACGCAGCGGCACGGAAAACACGGCGGGCATCGTCGGCATGGGTGCGGCGGCGCGCATTGCGATGGAGCGACCGGCGACGGTCGCCATTTCCGGCATGCGGGACGCATTCGAAGCGAAGGTGCTCGCGGAAATCCATGGCGTGGTGCGCAACGGCGACGCCGCGCACCGGCTGCCGTCCACCAGTCATTTGTCGTTCGCCGATTGCGATGCGGCTGGCTTGCTGATCCTGATGGACGAAGCGGGCGTCGCTTGTTCGGCGGGCTCGGCTTGCATGACCGGAAAACAACAGCCATCGCACGTCCAGCTCGCGATGGGGATTCCCGAAAGCCGGGCACGCAGCAGCCTGCGCTTCGGATTCTCGAGACTCAACACGATGAACGATGCGCTTGGGGCTGCGTCAGCACTTGCCAAGGCGGTGGCGAAGCTGCGCGAAGTGCAGTCGCCCGGGGTCGGGCCGGTCGTGATCCACACCCGCTGAGGTGGCGCTTCGCCCGCAGATCAGCGCGATTTCACCGCATTCGCCGCGTCGAGCAATCGTTTGTACACCGCCCGCATGTCCTGATCGAGCGTCGAGTCCCTTGCCTCGCCGGTCTTGCGCAGAAATGCATCGGCTTGGCCGGGATCGCGGCGGATGATGTCGACGAGCATGCGCTCGAGTTCGATGCGCAGGCCGGAGTCGGTGGCGTTGGCGAGGTCGGCGAGAAACCCGTCGAATTGCGCACTGCCGATCTGTGCGCTGCCGATGTGTTTGCGCAGGCAGCGCAGTGCGGCCACCGCAACGGTCGGCTCCGGGCTGCGCGTGAGTGCGAGCATCGCCGGCACGACGGCGGGGTTGTCGCGCTCGGCGAGGACGTCGCTGATGAGGACGACGCGTGCTTCCTTGGGAATGTCCGGACGATCCGCAAGAAACCCCGCGATGCGTGCGTCGGTATCGGTGCCATCGGTCGGTTTCGCCAGTCGGAGCACGCGGCCGATTTCCTGGATGCGCGCGGCGGGCAGCGGCCCGGCCAGTGCGTTGAGCGCGATGTCGAGTGATGCGCCGTCGATCGCGACCTCGCTGGCACCGGGCAGGTTGGAGGTGGCGATCAGGTCGTTGAGAACCTGATCCGGGCCTTGCCGGACGAAGAGGAACCAGACGAGAATGCCGGCGACAATCAGCGAGGCCGCAGTACCAATGAGGAGGGGAATGCGATTGGGTTTGGCGGCGGATCCCGCGGGTGTCGCGGCCGTGGCGACGGGTGCCACGGTCTTGACCGGGGTGGTGCTGCGCCGGGCATTCGACTCGGCGGGATCGAGTTCGTGAAGCGACGTGTGCACGCTGGGTTTCGCGCCATCGGGCGGCGCGAGCGGCTGCGGCGCGGCTGCGGGCGGCGCGCCGATTTCGGGCGAGAGAATCGACTGCGCGGGCGCTGGTGTTTGCGCTGCGGCGGGCGGTCGCGGCCCGGCGTGACGGCGGAGTGGTGGCCCTGCGGGTGCGGTCGGCGGCGTACCGCTGCTGAGTGGCGTTTCCTGGTTCATGCGGTCGTTTTTAAGGAAGAACGAAAGCGCCTCGCGAGCGGATTCCGGGCGGTCCTGCGGGTGGCGGTTCAATTGCCACATGATCCAGTCGCAGGCCCATCGCGGAATGCCGGCCCGCACGTCTTGCAGCGGCCTGACCCGATGGTCGAGGTGCGAACTCATGACCTCGTTGCCGGTCATGCCGTCGAACGGATAACGACCGGCCAAGGCCTGATAGTAAACGCAGCCCATCGAGTAGAGGTCGGACCTCGCGTCGAGCGGTGTGCGTTCGAATTGCTCGGGGGGCATGAAGAAGATTGACCCGAAGACCGCCTCCATCGACTCGAGGTCCTCGCGCGTCTGCGACTGGACGAGGCGCGCCAGACCGAAGTCGACGATCTTCACCTGGAACTTGCCCGAGGGCAGCCAAGTCAGCATCAGGTTCGTCGGTTTCAGGTCGCTGTGGATCAGGTTCAGCTCATGTGCGGCGATGAGTGCTTCCTGGGTCTGCATCGCAAGTTCCTTGAAGTCCGGCCAAGTGAGCGGCGCGCGCTCGATCAACTCGTCGAGCGTCCTGCCGTTGATCAGTTCCATCACGACGTACGGGCCGTCCTCGTCGGCACCGACGTCGTACACGGTGACGATGTTCGGATGCTGCAGCGCGGCGAGCGCGCCGGCTTCCTGCAGCAGCTGGCGAGTTCCCTCCGACTGGGTGTCCTGATCGGCGGCCTGGCCGATGCGTTTGACCGCGACTTCGCGGTTCATCCGTTTGTCGTAGCCTCGGTACACCGAGCCAAGGCCTCCCTGGCCGATCTTTCCGCGGATTTCGTAGCGGTCCTCCATGGATTGCTCCCGGGCAGTATGGCCGCATGCGGCCGATGGTGCAATCCGGATTGCGCCCAGGTTCTTCCGGGTGTTGGCTTTGCGCGTCCATGAAGATCGGCATCGCGCAGATCAATCCGGTGGTCGGGGATTTCCCCGGCAACGCGAAGAAGATTCTCGCCGCATACCGCGAGTGCCTCGACGCGGGTGCGGAGCTGGTGGTGACGCCCGAGATGTCGCTCGCGGGCTATCCGCCGCGCGATCTGGTGTTCAAGTCGCGATTCGTTCCGAAGTGCTTGCAGGCGCTCGACTACCTGTCGGGCGAGGTCGGCGAGGTGCCGCTGTTGGTGGGATACGTCGACCACCATCATCCCGCGCGCCCGGGCAAGCCGTTCCGCAACGCGGCCGCATGGCTCGAGTGCGGCGAGGTGAGGCACCGCGTCTGGAAGACCTTGTTGCCGACCTACGACGTGTTCGACGAGCGCCGCTATTTCGAACCGGGCGAATCGTGCGAGCCGGTGCTCTGGCGCGGCCGCAGGATCGGCATCACGATTTGCGAGGACATCTGGACCGAAGAGGACCTGCAACGTCCGTTCTACGACCGCGATCCGGTGGGCGAGTTGATCGGCAACGGCGCGGAGATCCTGGTCAACCTGAGCGCCTCACCCTTCCACCTCGGCAAGCCGGCGGTGCGCCGGGCGATGATCGGCGGCATCGCGCGTCGTGCCAAGGCGCCGGTCGTGTATTGCAACACGGTGGGTGCCAACGACCAGCTGGTCTTCGACGGGCATTCGCTGGTGGCCTCGGCCAACGGCCGCATCGTCGCGCAAATGGACGGATTTGCCGAGGCGTGCCGCGTGGTCGATGTGGGCGTCACGGCGGACGACGACGTGCCGTGGGACGCATGCGAGCCGGCGCAACTGCACGCCGCGCTGGTCCTCGGGCTGCGCGACTATGTGACGAAGTGCGGGTTCTCCAGCGTCTGCCTCGGGCTGAGCGGCGGCATCGATTCGGCGGTGACGGCGGTGTTGGCGGTCGAAGCGCTCGGTGCGGAGCGGGTCTTCGGGCTCACCTTGCCCGGCCCGTATTCGTCACGCGGCAGCGTCGATGATTCGTTTGCTCTGGCACGCAAGCTGGGCATCCGCTGTGCGGAGCTGCCGATCGGGCATGTCTTCGACGCGGTGAAGGAGGCGATGCGTCCGGTGTTCGGTGGCAAACCCGAGGATCTCACCGAGGAGAACATGCAGGCGCGGATCCGCGGACTCATGCTGATGGCGTACTCGAACAAGGAGAACCACCTGCTGCTCACCACCGGCAACAAGAGCGAGCTGGCGGTGGGATATTGCACGATCTATGGCGACATGAACGGCGGCCTCGCGGTGATTTCCGACCTGCCCAAGACGCGCGTCTGCGAGCTCGCACGCTGGATCAACCGCACGCACGAAGTGATCCCGCAGGCGACCATCGACAAACCGCCGAGCGCCGAGCTGCGTCCGGACCAGAAGGACCAGGACACGCTGCCTCCCTACGAGACGCTCGACGCGATCTTGGAACTGTACGTCGAACACCAGTTGTCGTCCGACGAGATCATCGCGCGCGGATTCGCCGAGCAGACGGTGCGCTGGGTGCAGCGCCGGGTGGACCTCAACGAGTGGAAACGCCATCAGGCGGCACCCGGACTGCGCGTCACCTCGAAGGCGTTCGGGATCGGCAGACGCATGCCCATCGTCCAGCGATTCGTCGATTGAGGTGGATGGGGAACATCATGAGCATCCGACACCCACGGTGATGGAGTGGCGAATACAAAGCCGATCCGCGCGAGCGTTCGCAAAATGGTAGGGCTGGTCGGCCTCGACCGGCCGTGACTCTGAAAAAATAGAACCACAGATGGCACAGAGTTCACGGATGGAAGAAACCCATCCGCATCCGTGTCCATCTGCGTTCATCCGTGGTTCCTTTTCCCGGAGAGGAGTCGGACGAGAGCGGGCTTGCCGCACGACGACGGCAGGAAAGCCGTCATTCCACGAAGGGGTGCTTCGCGTGGATCGCTCGCATTGAAGAAAAGAACGGGCGGGCCGCGACGCCCACGCTCCTTGAGAACGTGCTGCGCTTCATCCAAAATCCAAAATCCAACATTCAACATTTCCATCTCCGTCCTCGACCAGCCGTGACTCTGAAAGGATAGAACCACAGATGGCACAGAATTCACGGATGGAAGAGGCCGATCGGCTCACGTGTCGCCTTCGATCCGCGGATCGGGGATGTGGGTGAAGCTGATGCGCATGGGCGCGTGTTGTCTGGCCTCGTGCGCGCTGCCGAAGCCGATCGCGCCGCGGCCGTAGCGCGCGCGGAGCCGGTCGAGTGTGCGGTCGAGCTGACGGTGTTTTTCGCCGAGCAAGGTCGGCGGCGGGGCGTGAATGCCGTCCGCCGCGTCGTTGAGGACGCAGGGGAACAGGGCGGGGGTGTGATTGGCGTGTGCGACGAGGCGGGTGAGGGTGACGGCCACCTGGATGAGCCGCGCCTGCGGGTCGGGTCGGGATTTCCACAATCTCGAGAGCAGGTGCATCCACACGAGGGTGGAGTCGGTTTCGGGTGCGGTGGTGTCGGCCTGCCAGGCGCCCTGCCGCAGGTAGCCGAGGTGCAGCGTGAGCGAGGCGGCGAGCAGTCCGTGAGACCGCAGGCGTTCGCACGCCTTGTGGAGCAGCTTGCAGAGGATCGGCCACGCCTGGTCGGGCGCGCGCGCTTCGGGCGGCAGCACGTGGCTGTGGCCGATCGATTGTTTCGACGTCGAGGCGTCCGGGATTTCCACGCCGCGCAGCAGGTGCCACAGGCGTTCGCCGGTCACGCCGTTCCACGCGCGGCGCAGCAGTGATTTCTTGGCCGCGCAGAGGTCGCGCACGGTGTGGATGCCCATCGCGTGCAGCCGCGCCTCCATGCGGCGGCCCACGCCGTGGAGGTCGGCCAGTGCGAGTTCGTAGAGGACATCGGGGAGGTCGGCATGGCGGATGACGAACAATCCGTCGGGCTTGCGCATTTTGCTGGCGGTTTTGGCGAGCCAGCGGTTGGGTGCGATGCCGATGGACACCTTGATGAACGGGGAGACCTTGTGTGCGATGCTCTGCTTGATGTGGCGGGCGATGTGGGTGACGGTGTCTTCGTCGCGCAGGTTGAACGGCAGCCATGCCCAGAGTTCGTCGATGCTCAGCACCGCTTCGACGTGGATGCAGTCCTCGACGGCGGCGACGATGCGGTGATGATGCCGGATGTATTCTTCCGGCTTGCTTGGCACGATGGCGATGCCCGGACACAGCCGGCGCGCGTCGGCGATGCGGGTGCCGGTCTTCACGCCGAACGCCTTGGCCTCGTACGAGGCCGCGATGCAGCAGCTCGACTCCGCCATCACCGGTGCGACGGCGACCGGCCGCCCGCGCAGCGAGGCATCGAGGTGCTGCTCGACGCTGGCGAAATACGAGTCGCAATCGACAAACAGGGCGGTGAGCGGCAGGGCGGACATTGGAGGCGGGATGGGGATGACCATAGATGTTCAAATGAACAAATCAAGCGGCTTCGCTTGTCGGTGGGCGCGGGAACGTGCTTTGATCTCGGCGATGCGGGGCGGATCGATGGAGGAAACGCTGGCCGGGGTGTCGCGATCGTTTTTCCTGACGCTGCGCCTGCTGCCGGAGCCGATGCGCGGGCCTGCGTCGCTCGGCTACCTGTTGGCGCGGACCAGCGACACCTTGGCGGATACGGCCGACGCGCCGGTGGCGCTGCGTTTGTCGTGTCTCGACGCGTTCCGCGTCGCGCTTGCCGGGCAGGGGGCGGTGCCGGATTGGCCGTCGGCGATGACCGACGCCATCGCCGATCCGCGCGAGCGGCGGTTGATGGAGCAGACTGGTGCCTTGTTCGATTGGCTCGACCGGATGTCGAGCGCCGAAGCACGGCTGGTGCGCGAAGTGGCGGAGGTGATCACCGGAGGTCAGGCATTGGATCTCGAACGGTTTGCGACTGCCGATGCGGCGCATCCGGTGGCACTGGCCGGCGCTGCGGCGCTTGAGGACTATGCCTGGCGGGTGGCGGGATGCGTGGGTGTTTTCTGGACGAAACTCGGCTGCCTGGTATCGGGCGGGCGGTTTTCCAGCGCATCGGAGGAGGTGCTGCTGCGGCGTGGAGCCGCGTACGGCGCGGGGCTGCAGTTGGTGAACATCCTCCGCGACTTGCCGCGCGATTTGGCGCAAGGCAGGTGTTATTTGCCGGCGCGCGATCCGCGCGACACCGACGAGTTGCTGCGTCTGCACGCCGCATGGAGCGGCAAGGCGATGGACGGAGTGCGCGAAGGATTCGCCTATGCGCGGTCGTTGCGTTCGCGACGGATCCGCGTGGCCACCGTGCTGCCGGCGATGATCGCGGCAGAGACGCTCGAGCGGATGCGCGGTGCCGGGATGGAGACGCTGCGCGCGCGAGTGAAAGTGCCGCGCCGCAGGGTGTGGCTGGCGCTGGTGCGCGCGTGGGCGGGCGCATGGCGCGTGCCCGCGGGACTGGCCGACGCGCGGGTTTGACATCGGTGGCGTGGCTGGCATCCTGCATGCCGGATCACGATGACCACCATCCCCCAACTCATCGCCGACGATCCGTGGCTCGAGCCGCATCTCGAGGCGGTGGTCCGGAGGATGTCGCGCTTTGATGCCGAGCATGCCGCGGTGGTCGGTGGATCCGGCGGGCTGCGCGATCATGCCGGGCTGCACCTCGCCCATGGCGTGTTGAGGGATGCGGGCGATGGCGGCTGGACGGTGCGCGAGTGGGCTCCGGCCGCGCGCGGATTGTGGTTGGCGGGCGACTTCAACGGCTGGGACCGTGGTTCGCATCCGCTGCGACGTGATGCCGACGGAGTTTGGGAATTGCAACTGCCTGCCGCCGCGCTTGCCCATGGCGATCGGGTGAAGCTGCATGTCCATGGTGCCGACGGTTCGGCGCGCGACCGGATCCCCGCGTGCATCCGCCGGGCGGTGCAGGACGCCGAAAGCCAGGATTTCAGCGGACAGGTGTGGCAGCCGGAGGAGCCGTATCGTTGGAGACACGCGTTCGATCCGTCGGCGATCGGCGCGCCGCGGATTTACGAATGCCACGTCGGCATGTCGGGTGAGGAACCCCGGGTGCACGGGTACCGTGAGTTCGCCGAGCATGTCCTGCCGCGCGTTGCGGCGGCCGGATACAACGTCGTGCAGCTCATGGCGGTGCAGGAACATCCGTACTATGGATCGTTCGGCTACCACGTCTCGTCGTTCTTCGCGCCGTCGTCGCGGTTCGGCACGCCGGAGGAGTTGAAATTCCTCGTCGACACCGCGCACGGCCTCGGCATCGCGGTGTTGCTCGACCTGGTGCATTCCCACGCGGTGAAGAACACGGCCGAAGGCATCAACGATTTCGACGGCTCGGGGCACCAGTACTTCCACGCCAGCGCGCGCGGTGATCATCCCGACTGGGATTCCAAGTGCTTCGATTATGGCAAACCCGAGGTCCGCCGCTTCCTGCTGTCGAACGTCCGCTGGTGGCTGGAGGAATTCCGCTTCGACGGATTCCGCTTCGACGGGATCACGTCGATGCTCTACCACTCACGCGGCAGACGTGCGTTCTCGCATTACGGCGATTACTTCGGTGCCGACACCGACGATGACGCGGTGTTGTACCTCCAACTGGCCACGACGCTGGCGCGCGAGGTCCGCCCCGGCTGTCTGTTGGTGGCCGAGGACATGTCGGGCATGCCCGGGCTGTGCCGGCCGGTCGCCGAGGGCGGCGTCGGGTTCACCCACCGGCTGGCGATGGGTGTGCCGGATCACTGGATCCGCCTGATGAAACACGTGCGCGACGAGGACCTCGATGTCGGCGGATTGTGGCAGGTGCTGGCGAACCGACGCGGCGGCGAGCCGGCGATCGCTTACGCCGAAAGCCACGACCAGGCGCTGGTGGGCGACAAGACGATCGCGTTCCGCCTGATGGACCAGGAGATGTACTGGCACATGGCGGTCGACGATCCGCATCCGGTGATCGAGCGCGGCATCGCGCTGCACAAGTTGATTCGTCTGGTGACGCTGGCACTCGGCGGCGAAGGCTGGCTGAACTTCATGGGCAACGAGTTCGGTCATCCCGAGTGGATCGATTTTCCGCGTGAGGGCAACGGCTGGTCGTATCATCACTGCCGGCGCCAGTGGTCCTTGGTCGATGATCCCTCGCTCAAGTACGCGTGGCTGGCGCGCTTCGACCGTTCGATGATGCGACTCGCCGCCAGGCACCGCCTGTTGGAGGCAGCGCCCGCGGATTGCCTGCACATGGATCCGGAGGCGAAGATGATCGTGGCGATGCGGGCCGGACTGCTCTTCGTCTTCAACTTCTCGGTGGCCGCGTCGGTGTTCGGTCATGCAGTCGCCACGGGTGATGGAACCGTGCGCCGTCTCGTGCTCGACAGCGACGACCCGGCGTTCGGTGGTCACGGCCGGGTCGATGCGACGATCGACTGCCCGCCCGATGACGGGGGAGTGATCCGCATCTACAGCCCGTGCCGCAGTGCGCAGGTGTATGCTCCGGTGGGCGCGGGCGGCTGACTCCCGCTCGCCCGGTGCGGTGCCTGCCGCGGATTACTTGGCCGCGGGCGCTTGTGGCGCGGCCTGCTGGGCTCGCGGGGTGAGCGGGATCTGGCCTTTGACCTGACCTGCCGGGGCGT
>VHCM01000076.1 GCA_016871685.1 Verrucomicrobiota bacterium | reverse complement strand
GGAGAATCGGTGCCGGAGATGCAGGCGCCCGGATAGCGATGGGAAAAGACGGCGGTGAGTTTGGTGAGTGTTGTGGGAGATCCGCCGAGGAGGAAATGCCGGAACTCTTTGCGTCCTTGCGTCGCTTTCAGGGTTTCGAGCATCAGGGTCGGCCCGTAGACCCGGTCTGTGAGTCGTTGTGCCGGGGGCAGCTTGCGGTTGATCGCCCAGACGAGCGGCATGCCGTCGGGAACAACGAGATCGAAGCGCTGCATCGACGATCCGAAACCGTTGTTGCGACGTGCGAGAGTGACCACGTGGGTGTTGGCCGCCTCGACCGCGTAAGCGCGGTCAGCCGCAGTGGCTCGCTCCAGGATCCATCCAACGGCTTGCTCGTAGGTGGTGGCCGCAACGGGCAGGCCGATGACGCGGATGGTATTCAAAGCAGATGGGCGAATCAGGAATGGCGGATTTCAGTGCAGGGGGAGGCGATCCTGATGCGGTCCGAATCGATGCAGATCATCGCGTCGGCATTCCTCAGCGGCAAAAAGGTTCGATCGAACGAAGCGTGGCGTTGGTTCGCACGGCATGGTCACGATGTTGCGGATCCGCGAACAGGTAGAGTGCGTAGCCCCCGTGGCCGCCACCGCAATATTTGCGGGCGATCGAGCCCGGGATTTCGGGCAACGGCTGCATGCCTTCGTCGAGCTGCGTTTCGTGATAAACAGAGACCGCCTCGGCGATGCGTCCGATGTCTTGATGGAGTACACCCTCGTGGGCGATGCGTCCGCTGGCGGCGATGCGGTCGTAATCGCGCGCCCGATCGGCCGCACCGGGGGTGTCGTGGGCTTTGCCGGTCCAGTGGATCGCCATGAGGTGATTGAGGAAATCCCCGCTGTGTTTGAAATCGAGTTTGGGCCGATCGCCGGAGCGCCAGACGCAGAGGCCGGTTTCGCGGATGACTGCCGGGTCTTGCCATCCGACGCCCAGATCGATCTCCGATTCGATGCCGTCGCGGCCGTTGAGGATGGCCCATGCTCCGCTGCCGCCGAGGCCGGATTGTTTTTCGTAAGGCCAGTCGTGAAGCGAGACCAGCGGAGAGATCGCGCAGTTGACGATGAACGCGCCCTGTCGTGCGAACCGTGGCACGTCGAGCCATCCGCCCGCAAAATCAACCCTTAATGCGACTTGGGATGGTGCCTGCACCCAGCGGACGATGGAACTGGTCGAGACCGGCGCGAATTGCGGCGGGGTTTTGTCGAGGACAAGGTAGGTCGCTCCGGTGCGGGCGCAGAGTTCGCGTTTGAGGTCGGCGTATTGATCGTCGGCGGTGACTGCGAGGATGTCCGGCCGGATGCGTAGGAAGTCGTCCTCGAAATCCATTCCGGTTTTCGTGCCGTGTGAGATGACGACATCGTCGACCATCTTCAGCCCGGCGAGCAAGGCGCGTTTGTGGTCGTCCGGTAGCGACGATTTTCGCTGCTTGTGATGCCAGAGAACTTCGGAAGAGGCGAATGACACGGTGAGATGATCGCCGTGGCTGCGGGCTTCCTCGAAGAATCTCAGGTGTCCCGCGTGCAGGATGTCGTAGCAGCCGGACACGAAGACCTTGGTCATGCAGAAAGCGGGATGAGGAAAGATTGTGGGTGATCGGTTGTCTCGGAAGAACGCCGTGTGCGCGGAGTGCCGGTGGCGCGGAGCATTTCCCGTCGTTCACTCGCGAGCGACGGCAACGTGGTGTCCGTGGGCTTTGAGCAGGGCGTGGCGTCGGGCTTCATCGAGATCGGCGGCGACCATCTCCGCGCACATTTCTTCGACGGTGATTTCCGGTTCCCAGCCCAGTCTGGCTTTGGCCTTGGCCGGATCGCCGAGCAGTGTCTCGACCTCGGCGGGGCGGAAGTAGCGCGGATCGACGCGGACGATCACGTCGCCGGGTTTGACGGCCGGGGCTTTCGATGGATCGGTGACGCGGGTGACAGTGGCTGTTTCCGTCTCGCCGCTTCCCGCGAACTCGACCTCGATACCGGCCTCACGCGCGGTCATGCGGACGAACTCGCGTACCGAGATTTGTTTGCCGGTGGCGATGACGAAATCCTCGGCGGTTTCCTGCTGGAGCATCATCCATTGCATGCGGACGTAGTCGCGGGCGTGGCCCCAGTCGCGGAGCGAGTCGAGGTTGCCCAGGTAGAGGCAGCGTTCGAGGCCTTGGGCGATGTTGGCGATGCCGCGGGTGATCTTGCGGGTGACGAAGGTTTCGCCACGTCTCGGCGACTCGTGGTTGAAGAGGATGCCGTTGCACGCGTAGATGCCGTAGGCCTCGCGGTAGTTCACGGTGATCCAGTAGGCGTAGAGTTTGGCGACCGCGTACGGTGAGCGCGGGTAAAACGGGGTGGTTTCCTTTTGCGGGATTTCCTGGACAAGTCCGTAGAGTTCCGAGGTCGACGCCTGGTAGTAGCGGGTTTTCTTCTCCAGACCGAGGAAGCGGATCGCTTCGAGAAGACGGAGTGCGCCGATCGCATCGACATCGGCGGTGTATTCGGGTGATTCGAACGAGACCGCGACGTGTGATTGGGCGCCGAGATTGTACACCTCGTCCGGCTGCACTTCGCTTAGGATGCGGGTGAGGTTCGAGCTGTCCGTGAGATCGCCGTAATGAAGGCGGAAGCGTGAACCGGCAACATGCGGATCCTCGTAGATGTGGTCGACGCGCTGCGTGTTGAAGAGCGATGCGCGGCGCTTGATGCCGTGCACTTCGTACCCTTTTTCGAGGAGAAACTCAGCCAGGTAGGATCCGTCTTGGCCGGTGATGCCGGTAATGAGTGCTTTTTTCATGAGGGAGGGGAGGTGTATGGAAAGTGCCGAGTGAGAAGTAAGAAGAGAAGAAGGGAGATCAGTGATCGGTGATCAGTTATTGGGGAAGAGGAAGAAGAAAGTGCCGAGTGCCGAGTGAGAAGTGAGAAGTAGGAAGAAGAGAAGGGAGATGGATGCTTGGGGTAGCGAGATGAAAATGATGAATGTTGAATTTTGGATGTTGAATGGGCCAAAGCGATTCCTTGGGGCAGTTCCTGCGCGCGCTGCGCTTTGAAGGGTAAGCCGCTTGTCGCTTCGTGGAGTGGCGGCTTGCAGCCGCCATGGTTGGCAAAGACGGCTTTCGGGCCGTCGTCGTGCGGCTGGAAAGCCGCATTTGCGATTCATGGCTGCCCGGAGGCAGCCACACCATGTCTTGCGCTTGTCCGACTCATCTCCAAGAAGAGAAACCACGGATGAATGTAGATGGACGCGAATGCGCTGCCGCGGATGTGCTGGAACTGTTACAATTCATGACAGGCAAGGATGCCCGTCCTCCGAGAAAAAATCGCTTCGCTCCATCCGGTATTCAACATTTCCCTTGGCGATATTTTCAGAGTCTCGTTTCACCACTGGCAAGGCCAGCTTGGAAGTCGGCATAGGCGGCGGCAAGGCCGTCGCGGAAATCGACGGATGGAGCCCATCCGGTGGCGCGGATCTTCGTGATGTCGAGCAGCTTGCGCGGAGTGCCGTCGGGCTTCGATGGATCGGTGAGGATCGTTCCGTTGAATCCGACGACTTCGGCAATGAGCGTGGCGAGTTCGAGAATGGTGACATCCGTGCCAGTGCCGACGTTCACCCAGTCGGGCGGGTTGTCGAGGGTGAGGAGGTGGAAACAGGCGCTGGCGAGGTCGTCGGTGTGCAGGAACTCGCGCCGCGGCGTGCCGGTGCCCCAGATGGTGACGCTTGGCGCGTCGGTGGTTTTTGCCTCGTGGAAGCGGCGAACGAGTGCGGGGATGACGTGCGAATTCTCCGGGTGGTAGTTGTCGCCGGGTCCGTAGAGGTTGGTGGGCATCGCGCTGTGGTAGAGCAGCCCGTGTTGCGCGCGGTAGTGTTGGCAGAGCTTGAGTCCGGCGATTTTGGCGATCGCGTAGGCTTCGTTGGTTGTTTCGAGCGCCGAGGTGAGGAGGCAGTCCTCGGTCATCGGCTGCGGTGCCATCTTCGGATAGATGCAGGAGGATCCGAGGAAGAGCACCCTGGGCACCCCGGCGAGGCGGCTGCCTTCGACGAGGTTTGTGGCGATCATCAGGTTTTCATAGATGAAGTCCGCGGGGTAGGTCGAATTGGCATGGATGCCGCCGACTTTGGCCGCGGCGATGACGACCGTGTCCGGCTTGCGTGAAGCGAGAAAGTCGAAGACGGCGCGCTGGTCGAGCAGGTTGAGTTCGCTGCGGCTTGCGGTGATGAGATCGAATCCGCCGCGGCGATCGGCCTCGCGCACGAGTGCCGAGCCGACCATTCCGCGGTGTCCGGTGATGAAGAGACGCATGAGGGGGTGGGGGTAAAAGCTGAAAAGCTGAAATGCTGAAATGAAGAGGAAGGGAGATCAGTTATCGGTTATCGGTGATCAGTTATTGGGGAAGAGGAAGAAGGGTGATTGGGAATTGGTGATTGGGAATTAGAGATTGGGGAAGAGGAATACAAGCGCGGAGCTTTTCAGCGTTTCAGCATTTCAGTATTTCAGCATTTACCTCTCAGTGGCTGCCGTAGTGGTCGATGAGTTTGTCCGCCTCGTTGAGGGCCATGGCGGTGACCTGGTCCATGTTGTAATAGCGGTAGGTGGCGAGGCGGCCGATGAAAGAGGTGTTGGATTCCTCCGCTGCGAGCCGGGCATAGCGGAGATAGGCTTCGCGTGCGTCGGGCGCGGGGACGGGGTAGAACGGTTCGTCGTCGGGCGTCCAGTCCTTGGGGAATTCCCGCGTGACGACGGTGGAGTCGAGTTGCTGGCCGGTGGCGTGTTTGAGTTCGACCGTGCGGGTCCAGGCGACCGAGGGGTCCGGGTGGTTCACTTGCAGCACGGGTTGCCAGAATCCGGGTTTGCCGGAGATCGCGACGCGCTGGCGCAGTGTCTCGGCGTCGTGTGATTCGTGCTCGAAGCGCAGCGAGCGGTAGGGCAGGGGACCGAAGCGGCGCCCGAAGTATTCGTCGATGGCGCCGGTGAAGACGAGGTGGCGGTGTTTCCAGCGGACCTTTGCTTCATCAAAATCCACGCCGAGGTGCAGTGTGACGCGCGGTGACGCGGCGAGCAGGTTCTCGAACAGCGTGGTGTAGCCGTTGGCGGGAAGCGCTTGGAAAGACTCGTCGAGGTAGCGGTCGTCGCGCGTGGTGCGGATCGGGATGCGCGCGCAAACCGAGGCGTCGAGATCGCGCGGGTGGCGCCGCCATTGCTTGAGCGTGTATCCTTCGTAGAAGAGCTCGTAGAATTCGCGTCCGACCTTGGCGAGGATCGCTTCTTCGGAGTTCGCGGGATGGGTGATCGGGATTCTCCGCTGCGCGAGCCAGGCCTCGAATTCGTCTGTCGTCGACGGTCGGCCGAGGTATTGTTCGAAGGTGATGAGGTTGACGGGAAAACTCCAGTCGCGTCCGTGCGTGTGGCTGTTGACCGTGTAGCGGGTCTCGTGCCAGTCGGTGAAGCGCGAGAGGTATTCCCGCACGCGATGTGAATTCGTCCGGAAGTAATGCGGTCCGTAGGGGTGGAACCGCACGCCGGCGGCGTCGCTGCGGTCCCAGGCATTGCCGCCGAGGTGGGGGCGGCGGTCGACCACCACGCAGTTCCATCCGTGCGAGGCGAGGCGTTCCGCCACGACCAGCCCGGAGAATCCGGCGCCGACGATCAGGAAGTCGGTGTGATGATCGGCCTGCAAGTGCTGGGAATGCGGGTGGGACGGCGTCGGCTGGGCACGCTGCCGCCCTTGGTCAATCCCCTCATCGCGTGGGGAAACCGTCGGAGCTGGCTGTCGAGTGGTGTGGAAACCCGGGAGGCACGGCGAAATGGGCCGTTTGCTGGGTTCGCAGGGCGGATCAGGTGAGGGTCGGCCTTCTGGGAAGAAGCAGGGAGAACAGATCGATGTCGACCGTTTGGGGTCGGCCGAGGAAATCGAGGAGGATTTTGACGCGTTCGGCGGCCGGGGCGATGGCGACGATGCGGCCGCTCATGCCTTGGAGCGGGCCGTGGGCGACTTCGATTTCGTCGCCGAGTTCGATCGTGGGGGCTGCCGAGAAGAGTTCCGCGTTACCGGGTGCATCGGCCTCGGTTTTCGCGCGGACCTCGTCGCGCAGTATCTGCACGAACGACTCGGGGACTTCGGGGATTCGGGTGCCGAAGCGCACGAGTCCGCGTACGCCCTGGCAGAACGTGACGGCGCGTTCGAGTTCCTGAAGGCTGAATCGTGCCATCAGGTAGCCGGGGAACAGCGGCTCTACCCACCAGATTTTGCCGCGGCGGGTGGCCTTGCGGTAGCGGACGCGCGGGCAAAAGACCTCGACGCCCTCGAGTTCGCGCAAGTGACCCGCGGCGATGTGCTCGCGCTTCGTTTGTGTGCGCACGCAGAACCAGGCCGGGTGGATGGAGGGGGCGTCGGTCATTTTCCCAGAAGTTTTTGGACCACCGGCAGCACGCGGCTGCTGCTGCGCATCCAATGGTCGATGCGCTCGATCCGCTCGGTGACGAACTGCCGTTGCGAGGCATCATCGATCAGGTCGGCACTGCGGTACAGGCGCGTGATCTTGGATTTCCCGCTGTCGAGATGCGGGCGGATCTGTTCGCGGATGAATCCGCCGACGAGTCGTTTGAGCTCGACGGCTGGTTCGTAATACACGCGCCGTTCAGCTCCGTTGTGGTCGTCCGCTTCGCGCACCGCGCCGAGCCCCTTGAGCATCCGCAGCCCCTGGCTGGCCGATCCCTTGCTGATCCGCAGCAGGCGGACGAAGTCGTCCAACGACAGCGGCGTGCGGGAAATGAACAGCAGGCCGTAGATCTGCCCGACGGATGGCGGCAGGCCGAGCACCCGGACGCCATCGACAAAAAAATCCACCACTTGACGTCCCAAGGCGTCGAGTTCCCGCGTGCCGGTGCCCATGGACCTGCTCACACGAGGGTTCTACCCCCACCTTCGGCTCAGTTCAATATTTTTTGAACTCAAGAGCGGATTAAGCATTCATGGGAAAATACGACAAAATAAAAAACGAACATTTAAATAAATGTCGTTTTATCATGGAGTGGCCCGGCCCGAGGGACTCCGGGCTGGTTTTGGTCATTGGTCATTGATTTTTCGGGCCGTGCTGGCTGAGTCTTTTCTCCGCATGCGTACCTTGGTCACTGGCGGAGCGGGTTTTTTGGGGTCGCATTTGTGCGAGCGGTTGTTGGGCGAGGGTCATGAGGTGATTTGCCTCGACAACTATTTCACCGGTCGCAAACGCAACGTCCAACATCTGGCCGACCACCCGAACTTTGAATTGGTGCGTCACGACGTCACCGAACCTTACAAATTCGAGGTCGACCGCATTTACAACCTCGCGTGTCCGGCGTCGCCGCCGCACTACCAGCACAATCCGATCAAGACGATCAAGACCTCGGTGATGGGGGCGATCCACTGTCTCGGTTTGGCGAAGCGCCTTGGAGCGCGCGTGTTCCAAGCTTCGACCTCCGAGGTGTATGGCGACCCCGAGGTGCATCCGCAGCCCGAGGCGTACTGGGGCAATGTGAATCCGGTGGGTGTCCGTTCGTGCTATGACGAGGGCAAGCGCTGTGCCGAGACCTTGTTTTTCGACTATCATCGGCAGAACGGCGTCGACATCCGTGTGGTGCGCATCTTCAACACCTACGGTCCGCGCATGCTGCCCGACGACGGCCGCGTGGTGTCGAACTTCATCGTGCAGGCGTTGCGCGGCGAGGACCTCACGGTGTACGGCGACGGCACGCAGACGCGTTCGTTCTGCTATGTGGACGACCTGATCGAGGGATTCGTGCGGTTGATGGAGCATCCATCGCTGACCGGGCCGGTGAACATCGGCAACCCCGGAGAGTTCACGATGCTGGAGCTGGCGGAGAAGGTGCTGTGCAAAGTGGGTGGCAAATCGAAGATCGTCCATTTGCCGCTACCCGGCGACGATCCGAAGCAGCGTCAGCCGGACATTTCACTCGCAAGTTCCAAGCTTGGCTGGGCTCCGCGGGTTTCGCTCGATGAAGGCCTTGAGCCGACGATTGCCTACTTCCGCCAACTATTGGTCGAAGTTTAGAGTATTTTAAATAAAACTATATCCGCAATGGGCAAGCCAATGGGTGGCATCTTTGCGGGTTACGCATGCCAGTGCACATGGGGGGAACGGGCAGCTTGTCGGCAGCTTGCCAGTGACTGACCCTCACACCTGCTGGTACACTTCCGCGCCGCGTTCACGGAACTCACGGCTTTTCTCGGCCATGCCTGCGGTGAGCGCTTCTTCTTCGGAGAGTCCCTGGCCTGCGGCGTAGCGGCGCACATCCTCGGTGATCTTCATCGAACAGAAGTGAGGTCCGCACATCGAGCAGAAGTGGGCCGACTTCGCGCCGTCTTGCGGCAGCGTTGCGTCGTGATAGGCGCGCGCGGTCTCCGGATCGAGTGAGAGGTTGAATTGATCCTCCCAGCGGAATTCGAAGCGCGCTTTCGATAGCGCGTTGTCGCGGTACTGGGCTCCGGGATGACCTTTGGCGAGATCGGCCGCGTGGGCGGCGATCTTGTAGGCGATCACGCCGTCCTTGACGTCCTTGCGGTCGGGCAAGCCGAGGTGCTCTTTGGGAGTGACGTAGCACAGCATCGCACACCCGTACCAACCGATCATCGCGGCACCGATGCCGCTGGTGAGGTGGTCGTAGCCGGGGGCGATGTCGGTGGTGAGCGGGCCGAGCGTGTAGAATGGCGCCTCATGGCACCATTCGAGTTGCTTGGCCATGTTCTCCTCGATCAGGTGCATCGGGACGTGGCCCGGGCCTTCGTTCATCACCTGCACACCCTTCGCCCACGCACGCTGCGTCAATTCGCCCTGCACTTCGAGTTCTCCGAACTGCGCCTTGTCGTTCGCATCGGCGATCGAGCCGGGCCGCAGTCCGTCGCCGATCGAGAACGACACGTCGTAGGCCGCCATGATCTCGCAAATCTCGTCCCAGTGCGTATAGAGAAAATTTTCCCGGTGATGCGCGAGGCACCATTTGGCCATGATGCTGCCGCCACGCGAAACAATGCCGGTCATCCGCGCCGCGGTGAGCGGGATGAAGCGCAACAGCACGCCGGCGTGGATCGTGAAGTAGTCGACGCCTTGCTCGGCCTGCTCGATGAGTGTGTCACGATACAGCTCCCAGGTGAGCTCTTCGGCCTTGCCGCCGACTTTCTCCAGCGCCTGATAGATCGGCACCGTGCCGATCGGCACTGGTGAATTCCGCAGGATCCACTCGCGCGTGGCGTGGATGTTTTTTCCGGTCGAGAGGTCCATCACGGTGTCGGCACCCCAGCGGGTGGCCCAGCGCATTTTCTCGACTTCCTCCTCGATGCTCGAGGCCACCGCGCTGTTGCCGATGTTGGCGTTGATCTTCACCAGGAAATTGCGGCCGATGATCATCGGCTCGAGTTCCGGGTGGTTGATGTTGCACGGGATGATCGCGCGACCCGCGGCCACCTCGGTGCGGACGAATTCCGGCGTGATCTCGTCGGGAATGCGCTGCGGAAATCGGGAGAAGACCGATGGCGCGAACGGATTGTTCGCGGACGACCGCGCTGAACCGGCATGCTGCTTGCGCAGATCGTTGCGGAGCAGGTCGTCCGCGAGGTCGGCGGAGTGCGTCGCACCGCCCGCGATCCGCATGTTCTCGCGAATCGCAATGAACTCCATCTCCGGCGTGATGATCCCCTGGCGCGCGTAGTGCAGCTGGGTGACCGGTCCGCCACTGGCACACAGCGGCTTGCGGCGTCCGGCGGTGAGACCGGGAAATTCGCGCAAGCGGTTGGAGCGCTCGGCCTGCGAGGCGAACTCGGCGTGCTTCTCGGTCAGATAACCATTGTCGCGCGGGCTCACCGGACGTCCTTCGGTTTCCATCACGTCGCCACGGGCGAGGATCCAGTCGCGGCGCAGCGCCGGCAGTCCTTGCTCGACTGTTCCGCCAAACTCGGGATCGCCCCACGGACCGGACGTGTCGTAGACGCGCACGGGTTCGTTCACCTCGATGCGGCCGTCGAGCGTCTTGGTGGGGGAGAGCGCGATCTCGCGCATCGGCACGCGCAGCGACGGATGAAGCGTGCCTTCGACGTAAACGCGGGTTGATGCCGGCAGCGGCTTCAGCGAGTCGTCGTGGGAAACACCGGCG
>VHCM01000075.1 GCA_016871685.1 Verrucomicrobiota bacterium | reverse complement strand
GCGAACGCCACCTGCTCGCCGTCGTCACCGATCCGGACGTACGCCAGGCGCTGCTGTGGTGCAAGGCGGTGGGGCGCGAAATTCACAAAATGCACGCCTTCGTGCGCTTTCGCCTCACCGGCACCGACGAGACCAGCGGACGTGAACAACGAATCGCATGGTTCGAACCCGAACACCGCATCGTGCGCTTGGGCGCGCCGTTTTTTGTGAAGCGCTTCACCGGCATGGATTGGTCGATCCTCACACCGTTCGAATGCGCGCATTGGGACGGCCGGGAACTGTGGTTCTCTCCCGGCGTCGATGCCGCAAGCGCACCGGCGGCGGAGGCGTCCGATGAATTGTGGCTGAGCTATTACCGCAGCATTTTCAACCCGGCCCGCCTCAAGGTGAAGGCCATGCAATCGGAAATGCCGAAGCGCTACTGGAAGAACCTGCCCGAAGCACAGCTGATTCCCGGCCTGATCGCCTCGAGCCGCGATCGCACACGTGGCATGCTCGAGGCCGAGCCGACACCGGTGAAACGGCTTCCGGGTCGCGGCTATCTTGCCGAACTTCACCGCCGCAATCATGAAGATGGGGACGATCGAGGAGACGGGCAACCAGCGGGGCCGGAATGAATCCGCTGACCGCTGACGACTTGCGCTGTCGATTGCAGAGCGGTAGCCTCGGCCGATGGGTGGAGAAAGCCGTCATTCCGGAATGATCGTCGACATCGACGGGCGTCGTGCATTTCCAGGCGAGGTGGTGGTGAGCGACGGCAGGATCGTTTCGGTGGACGAGGTGGCGTGCGCGGTGGATCCGGGTTTCCTCTGCCCGGGCTTCATCGACGCACATGTGCACATCGAGAGTTCGATGCTCACGCCTCCGGAATTCGGGCGCATCGCGGTGACGCATGGGACGACCGGCACCGTCTCCGATCCGCATGAGATCGCCAACGTGCTCGGCGTCGAAGGCGTTCGCTACATGCTCGACCTCGCCGACCGCACGCCGCTCAAGATCCATTTCGGCATTCCCTCCTGCGTGCCTGCCACCTCATTCGAAACCGCTGGCGCGGTGATCGGGCCGGATGAAGTGGGCGAACTCTGTCGTGACGAGCGTCTCGGATATCTCTCCGAGATGATGAACTTCCCGGGCGTGATCCATGGTGACCCGGAGGTGATGCGCAAGTTGGAATTGGCGAGGCAGCACGGCAGGCCGATCGACGGTCACGCGCCGGGCCTCTCCGGCGACGACTTGCGCGCCTACGCCGCCGCGGGCATCTCGACCGATCACGAGTGTTTCCGCATCCGTGAAGCACGGGAAAAACTCGCGCTCGGCATAAAAATCCTGATTCGTGAGGGATCGGCGGCGAGGAATTTTGATGAATTGTGGCCGTTGCTCACCACGCATCCGGAATCCTGCATGCTGTGCAGCGACGACAAGCATCCGGACGACTTGATGGTCGGCCACATCGACCGGCTTTGCGCGCGCGCTGTTGGACTCGGCGCGGATGGGTTCGATGTGCTCCGCGCAGCCTGTGTGAATCCGGTCGAACATTACCGGATGCGCTGCGGCTTGCTGCGGCCCGGCGACGCAGCCGATTTCATCCGGCTGCGCGATCTGAACACATTCGCCGTCGTGGGAACTTGGATCGACGGTGACTGTGTGGCGCGCGAGGGCGTGCCACTGCTGCCGCTGGTGCGCCCGCCGGTGATCAACCGCTTCCACGCCGGAACCACCCGGGCCGATGATTTCGCGATTCCGGCGGAGGCGGGCACACTGCGCGTGATCGAGGCGCTTGAAGGCCAGATCGTCACGGATGAAGGCGAAGCCGAAGCACTCGTGCGCGACGGCATGGCGTGTGCCGATCCGACGCGCGATCTACTCAAGATCACCGTGGTGAACCGCTACGAAGCCCGGCCTCCCGCGGCGGCGTTCGTGCGCGGCATCGGTTTGCGTCAGGGCGCCATCGCCTCGAGCGTTGCGCACGATTGCCATCATCTCGTCGCGGTGGGCGCGGACGACGACTCACTGGCCCGTGCGGTGAATCTGCTCGTGACCAACGGCGGCGGCATTGCGGTCGCCGGGCCCGATGGAGACGAGGTGTTGCCCTTGCCGGTGGCGGGCCTGATGAGCGACCGACCCGCGCAAGAGGTTGCGCGTGGCTATGCGGCGCTCACCCGGCGTGCCAACGCGCTCGGCAGCCCGCTGCAGGCGCCGTTCATGACGCTGTCGTTTCTCGCGTTGCTCGTCATCCCGCGGCTCAAGCTCGGCGATCGCGGGCTCTTCGACGGTTCGCGCTTTGAATTCGTGCCGTTGTTCCGCGGCAACGACGGTTGATCGACAGCTGACCTCTCACGGCGTCCGCCGCGCAATGAGGGTTCGGCGCTTCAGCGCAGGAACGGATTGGTCGCAACTTCGCGGCCAATCGTGGTTTCCGGGCCGTGGCCGGGAAGCACGCGGGTATCTGCGGGCATCGCCAACAAGTGTCGCGCGATGCCGTCGAGCAGTTGATCAAAGTCTCCGCCGGGAAGATCGGCGCGGCCGACGGATCCCGCGAACAAGGTGTCGCCGCTGAACACGATGCCCGATCCGGCGGGATGAAAAACGAGGCTGTCGGGCGAGTGACCGGGAAGGTAGAGCACGTCGATGTCGAGCCCCGCGAGCCGCGGCGTGGATCCGGCTTCGAGCAGATGATCGACCGTGTAGGGCGTGACGACCAGCTCGCGTCCCGACGCACGCACCAGATCCTCGAGGGTGAGCGCGGTGGAGTACGGGGCGAACGCATGGAGCTCGGCACCCGCCTCCCGCACCGCTGCGGCATCCTCGATGTGGTCGTAGTGTTGGTGGGTCAGGAGCAGGTGATCGACGCGCACACCGAGGTCGGCGATCCAGCGCGCAGTGCCGAGCGGGGCATCGACGAGCAGGTTGCCGTCGGCGGTCTCAACGAGCCATGCGTTGGTCTGCGCCATGCCGCCGGTGTAGCTGCGGATTCTCATGCCGCGGCACGCTGCACCGGATCGCGCGGATGACAAGAACGGATTTCGGCGCGCAAGTGGTGCGGGAGGAAGACCGGATGATCGGCAGTGAATCCGGAAAATCCCCTGAGTCTTGCGATTCCCCGCAACCCGGCCGGAGGTGGTTGACCCGCCGCGCGATCCGCATACACTGGCGTCGATGAACCCGCTGGAATCCGCCTCAAAGATCCTCGACACCATGCTCGGGCATCTCGGGATCGCGGCCAACATCGGGCAGGAAGACGGCCCGGGCGGCCCCACGCTCCAGATCCAGTCGGGCGAGAGCCGGCTCATCATCGGCCGTAATGGCGAGCGGCTCGACGACTTACAGTATCTCGTCAACCGCATCCTGCGTCGCGCGAATCCCGACGCGCCGCGCATCAAGGTCGATTGCGAGCACTACCGGTCAATCCGCGAGGACAAGCTGGCCGGTGAAATCCGCGACATCGCCGAGCGGGTGAAGTCGACCGGTCGACCATTCGAGCTGCGCCCGCTCAACGCGTACTACCGTCGACAGGTCTACGGCATCCTTGCCGACGACCCCGGGGTCGAGACGCGCTCGCCGGAAGGGACCGAGCGGCTCAAGCGCATCACGATTTCACCCAAACCCGCCAAAACCCAACCATCATGAAACGCTTCTTGTTCGATTGCGGCACGCGCGACGCCACCGCCTCGCTCGGCCTATTGGTGCTGCGATTATCCGCCGGATTGATGATGCTCATCGGCCACGGGCTGCCGAAAGTCCGCGCGTACGGCATGCTCAAGGAGAAATTCTACGAGCCGGATTTTTTTCCGCTCAGCCTGTTGTCACCACAAGCGAGCCTGCTGGCCACGATCACTGCCGAGGCGGTGGCCTCGCTTCTCATCATCCTTGGTGTCGCCACCCGGCCCGCCGCGTTCCTGGTCGGCTTCACCATGGTCGTCGCCGCGTTCGGTGTGCACCAGTCGGCGCCTTGGTTTGTCAAACCGCCAGACATCCTCGTCGCCAAGGAACTCGCACTGATGTATCTCGTGCCGATGCTCGCGCTGATTGTGAGTGGTGCGGGTCTCTACTCGGGCGACGCATTGATCCGCACCGACGCCCGGCGCCGCCGCTGGTAATCCATGCACACCCACCGACTCGTCCTTCCCGCCGACCTGAACCCGAGGGGGTTTCTCTTCGGCGGCCGCCTGCTCGCATGGGTCGACGAAGCGTCGTGGATCGCCGCGACACTCGATTTTCCGGGATGCAACTTCGTCACCATCGGCATGGACACCGTCGAGTTCCATCACAGCGTGCGCCAAGGGACCATTCTGCGCTTTGAGTCGTCGCTCGAACGCCGAGGCACCACCAGTGTCACTTATTTCCTGAAGGTCGTGGTCGAAACCGGCGGACCGCACCCGATTTTCTCGACCCGGATCACCTTCGTCAACGTGGACGACGCGGGCCGCAAGCAGCCGCTGCCGTCGTGACTCTGCAGCAACGAACACCCTGCCGATCGGCGCTTGCCGGAATGCGCCGCAATGACTAGGAATCCCTGCGATGAAACGCCTGATCCTGCTTGCCGCCCTGATGTCCGCCGCCGTGGCCGCCGAACCCGCCAAGGAGGCCCCGCCCAAAGAGTCGCCCGCTGCTGCCAAGGCTCCCAAGGTAAAGCTCGTCACCAGCAAGGGCGACCTCGTGATCGAACTCGATCCCGCCAAGGCCCCGGCCACGGTGGAGAACTTCCTCAGCTACGTCAGGAAGAAGCACTACGACGGAACCGTCTTCCACCGAGTGATCCGTGATTTCATGATCCAGGGCGGCGGCTTCGAATCACAGGACGGCAAGTTGATCGAAAAGCCGGTGGGTAAACCGGTCGTCAATGAAAGCCGCAATGGATTGAAGAACCTGCGGGGGACGATCGCCATGGCGCGCCGAGCCGACCCCGACAGCGCCACCGCGCAGTTTTTCATCAACACCGTCGACAATGCGATGCTCGATCATCCCAACAACGGCGGATACACGGTGTTCGGCAAAGTCGTCGAAGGCATGGACGTGGTCGACACCATCCGCGCCGTGGCCACCGGACCGGGCAAGCTTGCAATGAAGCACCCGGCCACCGGCGAGTCGATCGAGGCCCCGGCCGGCGACGTGCCCGCTTCGCCGGTGACGATCCGCTCGGCGGCGATCGTCGATTGACCTCCGCCATGCGTTGACAGACCGATCCGATTCCCCTGTCCGAATGCAATTCTGGCTCTGCCCGCTGCTCGCGTTCCTGATGGGTTCAGTGCCTTTCGGCCTGCTCATCGGCCGCCTGCGCGGCATCGACATCCGCCACCATGGATCGGGCAACATCGGGGCCACCAACGTCCTGCGCGTGATGGGCAAGGCCTACGGCATCCCGTGTCTGCTGCTCGACGCGCTCAAAGGATTCGTTCCGGTGGTGCTTGCGATCAACGCGATCCAAATCGACGGACGAGCGGTGGCGGTGCCTTTCGGCCTGCCCGCCGACTGGATGCTCACCGTGGATTCGGCGGGCGCACTGCGCGCGCAAGCGGCCCACATCGTCACCGCGCTGTGTGCCGTGCTCGGTCACAATTACTCGCCTTGGACCGGCTTCCGCGGCGGCAAGGGAATTGCCACTTCCGCCGGTGTGCTCGCGGCATTGATGCCGTTCGGTCTCGTCCTGCTTCTCGCCATCTGGGCGGTGCTGTTCCTCGCGACGCGCTACGTCTCGGTGGCGAGCCTCGGTGCCGCGTTCTCGCTGCCGTTCCTCACACTGTGGGGCGCTTGGTTGCACGGACGCCTGCAGGACGGCACTTGGAACCGGCCGCTCTTCGCTTTCGCGGTGCTCGTCGCGCTGCTCGCGCTGTGGAGCCACCGCGGCAACCTGCGCCGGCTTCGCGACGGCACCGAACACCGGTTCGCCCGCAAACGCGGCTGATCCTCGCACCACCGCGGCATGCGCCACACCCACCCTCCACGCCACGCGATTTCCGAATGATTCATCCCATCCGCTCCGCCGCCATCCTCGGTGCCGGCTCGCTCGGCACCGCACTGGCCAAGCTGCTCGCGCCAAAGCTCGATCCGCTGCTGCTGGTCTCGATCGAACGCGACTGCGTCGATGGAATCAACGCCACGCACCACAATCCGAAATACCTCACCGATGTCGCGCTCGAGTCTCATGTGCGCGCCACCACCGACCATCGCGAGGCACTTGCGATGCCGTTGATCCTCTTCGCGGTGCCGACCAGCGCGGTCCGCTCGGAAGCGCGGAAACTCCGTGACCTCGGCCTGCCCGCAACCACGCCGCTGCTCACCTGCGCCAAAGGGATCGAACATGCCACCGGCGAGCGGATGAGCGGCATCCTCGCCGAAATCTTTCCCGAAAACCCGATCGGCGTTCTTACCGGACCGAATCACGCCGAGGAAATCGCCCGTGGCCTCGTGACTTGTGCGGTCGTCGCCTCGCGCGATCCGCAACTCACCGCCGCATTGCAACAGCTCTTCAGCCTGCCTCACTTCCGCGTCTACTCCAGCGACGACGTCGCCGGCATCGAACTCGGCGGCGCAGTCAAGAACGTCTATGCAATCGCCGCAGGCATGGCGCACGGCCTCGGCCTGGGCGACAACGCAGTGGCCGCACTCGTCACCCGCGCCCTCGCCGAAATGACCCGCCTCGGCGTCGCGCTGGGAGGACGACCCGAAACCTTTGCCGGACTCTCGGGCGTGGGCGACCTCATCGTCACCTGCTTCTCCGAACACTCGCGCAACCACCGCGTGGGACTCGCGCTCGGCAAAGGCATCCCGCTCGATGAAGCGGTCGCCTCGCTCGGCATGGTCGCCGAAGGCGTCCCCAACACGCTCTCGATCCATGATGCCGCGCGCAAGGCTGACGTGCGCACCCCCATCCTCGACGCCGTCTACGCCGTGCTCTATCGCGGCCAACCCGCGGCCGAAGCGATGCGCGTGCTGCTCGACCGCGACCCGCGCCCGGAAAACAGCTGACCCACCGCTCGCATGACCGCCGACAAACCACCCGGACTGATCCGTAGGCTCTACCACTGGACGGTTTCCTGGGCCGACCATCCCGCCGCCGGCTGGGCCTTGTTCTGGATCGCTTTCGCCGAGTCTTCGTTCTTCCCGATTCCACCGGACGTGCTGCTGATGGCGCTGTGTTTCGGCGCGCGCGACAAGGCGCTGCGCTACGCGCTGATCTGCAGCGCGGGCTCGGTGCTCGGCGGCATCGCCGGCTGGGGCATCGGCTGGGGCCTGCGCGACACGGTGGCCTACCCGTTGCTCAGCTTCTTCGACCCAAGCGGCATCACCCGCGCCAAAATCGAAGTCTGGTACGAAACCTACGGTTTCTGGGGCATCCTCGTCGCCGCCATCACCCCGATCCCGTACAAGGTCTTCACCGTGTTTTCGGGCATCATGCACTACAGCCTGCCGCTGCTTGTCATCGCATCCATCATCGGTCGCAGCCTGCGCTTCTTCATCGTCGCCGCCATCATCCGCAGCTTCGGCCCGAAAGTCCGACCCTTCATCGAAACTCATCTCGAATGGTGCTTCGTCGCCGGCACCGCCCTGCTCATCGGCGGTTTCATTGCCATCAAAGCCATCGGATAGGCCATCGCATTTCCCGGAATCCCACGTCATCGATGAATCAAGAATCTTGACAATCGGGAATCGTTGAGGATTCGTGTTTGGCATCCATGGCCAAGCCGATCCAGCCCGTGCCGCCCATCGTCCGACTCGAAGCGCGCACGATCCTCATCCGCGGCGCCAGCCGACTCGCGCTCTTTGCCGTCTGTCTGGCGATCGGATTTGTTGTCATTTCATCAACCTACCCTCAACGACGCGTGCTGGCGAAACTGGAACAGCAGCTTGCCCGTGAAGAGGCCGCTCGAGCCGGTGTCCAAGCCGATCGTGAACGTCACGCGATCGAGCTGCGGGCGCTGCGGGAGGATCCCGCCTACCTCGAAGTGCGAGCCCGCGACCGACTCGGCCTGTACCTTGCCGGCGAGCGAGTCCTGAGGTTCCGGCGCGAGGATTGAACCCGGCTGGACTCGACGGGAGCGATTCGCTATGCACTCGCCCGTGCGCAACGACATAGAACGCGTCCTCATTGACGAAGCGGTGATCGGAAAGCGGCTCGACTCCATGGCGGCCGACATTGAACACGATTTCCCGGAAGGCAGGCTACTCGTCATCATTCTGCTTAAAGGCGCACTGGTCTTTGCAGCCGACTTGCTGCGGCGCGTCCCCCATTTGCTGGAAATTGAATGTCTCAATGTCGCCAGCTACCATGGCGGCACCGAAAGTTCGGGCAAGGTCGACTTTCTCGACCGACATTTTCCTGAAGTCAGGGGCCGACGCGTGCTACTCCTCGACGACATCTTGGACACGGGTCGCACCCTGAGGGCCGTACAGGACCGCTTGCTGACCGAGGGTGCCGCCGAGGTCCGCACCGGCGTGCTGCTCGCCAAAGACAAGGCACGCGCCGAAGAGGTCGAGGCGGACTACGTTGGGTTCGAAATCGAGGATGAGTTCGTTGTCGGCTACGGACTCGATTTCATGGGCAGGTACCGCAACCTCCCATACATCGGAGTGCTGAAGCGCTCCGCCATCTAACCACGGCCTCCATACAAGATAAAGGGACAGTCCTTTTATCGATTTTAGGCTTGCGCTGGGTCGGGTGGTGGTCCAGTGTTGGACGATGAGGCGCGCACGATGGCTGGCGGAGTGGCGGCATTCGCAAGAAAAGCCCGTCTTCTACCACTGCATCAGCCGCATCGTGGATCGGCGCATGGTCCTCGGTGCGGACGAAAAGGAAAAATTCCGTGCCTTGATGCGCGTCTACGAGCGCTTTTCGGGCTGTCGGGTCACCGCCTACTGCCTGATGGACAACCACATCCACCTCCTGCTGGAGGTGCCACCGATGGTCGTTGGCGGGCTTTCCGACCGCCAGTTGCTCGACCGACTCTCCGCCCTCTACGGTGCGAGCTCCGCCAAGGTCGCCGAGGTGACCCAAGAGCTTGCCGAGGCGCGGCAGTGGGTTGCCGATGGCGTGGCCGACGAGGAAGTCGTTGCGCGCATTCACGCGCGCTACACCTACCGGATGCACGATCTGGGTGAATTCATGAAGGGGCTCTTGCAGCGCTACACCCAGTGGCACAACGGCAGGCACGAGCGCAGTGGCCGACTTTGGGAGGACCGCTTCAAGAGCGTGATTGTCGAGGACGGGGCGGCGGCGCGGGCGGTGGCCGCCTACATCGACCTCAATCCGGTGCGTGCCGGGATGGTCGAGGATCCCGCCGGGTATCGCTGGAGCAGTTATGGCGAGGCGATTGGCGGCGGGCCACGTGGGCAGGGACGCACGGCGCGGGCCGGCTTGGTGCGGGCCTGGGGCGCGCACCAGGGCATGGAAGCCGATGCCGGGTTGTGGAGCGAGCGGGTGGCGCGGGTCTATCGGGCGGTGCTCATGGGTCAGGCTGCCGAGAGGACCCGGGAAACCATCGCCATGGATGGCAGCGGGGGGCGCGAGGTGTTGCGCAAGGGCATGGCCGCCGAGAAGGCCAGACGGCTTCAGGCGCTTGCTGGGGAGGATGGGTCCGTGTCGGCGGAGGTGCCCTTGGCCACGGTGCTGCGTTGCCGGGTGCGGTACTTCACGGATGGTGCGGTCATTGGCAGCCGCAGTTTTGTGGACGAGGCGTTTGCGGCGGGACGCTGGCGATTTGGGCCGCGCAGGCGGTCCGGCGCGCGGACGCTCAAGGGTGGGGCGGCTCCGATAGCGCAAAGTCTGTGGAGCCTGCGCGACCTCAAGAAAGGGATCACCTGAGGGGGTCATGGCGGGCTGAAGGCAGTCCCGCCTGATTGGAGCGAGGAAAGGCCGGAGGCGGGGGGCGCAGAGGGGGTTGGCAAGGGCCTTTCCTCCGGGTCGCCGGGTCGAGCGGAGCGGGCTGGTGTGTCCTGCAATGGGCGGAGGGTGGATTGGATGGCGCGAACGCCGGGTCACAATAAGGGGAAAGGATCTCTCTGGGTTGCACAGCCAGGCCCGTTGTGGGGTAAGGGCAGTCGCCACCCCCCCCGCAACTACGACCCCATCGATCTCCAGAGGCTCATTCTGATAAAAGGACTGTCCCTTTATTTTCCTTTATTTTCTTTTGAGTCAATAGGGGTACAAAAGAAAGAACACCAGAAACAGTGA